>JAIVIH010000493.1 GCA_020200615.1 Actinomycetota bacterium
GCCCAGCTCCGTCTGGAGGAAGTGGCCGTCTCACCGGCCGCCACCGCGCCCCCCCGACGGGTCCCGGCCGCCCTCTCCGTCACCGGGCTGGTCACCTACGCCCGCTGCCCGCGCCAGTTCTACTGGACCGTCGTCAGGCCCCTCCCCCGTCGCTCCTCGGCCGCCGCTCGCCTCGGAACCGAGGTCCACCGCTGGATCGAGCAGCGGTCGGGCCGCCAGCTCTCGCTCCTAACTCCCGGAGGCGAGGACGAGGCCCTCCTCGACCCCGACGCCCTCCCCAGCGATGCCGGCATCTCCCGCGCCCTGAAGACTTCGTTCCTCGCCAGTCCCTGGGCCGACCTGCAGCCCGAACGGGTCGAGGCACCCTTCGTGCTGGCCGCGGGACGGCACGTCGTGCGGGGTCGGGTGGATGCCGTCTACGAGCGGGACGGCCGGCTGGAGCTGGTCGACTTCAAGACGGGCAGGTCGGCGCCCATCGGCGACCGTCCGGCGACCCTCCAGCTCAACCTCTACGGGCTGGCCGCGGTGGACACATGGGGCGCAGATCCCGAGCGCCTCCGCACCACGTACTGCTACCTCCGCACCGAAGGCCCTCCCGCCCTGTTCAGCGCCGACTGGCACCTCGACGCCCTCGAGGCCGTCCGGGTAGAGCTGGCCGCCACCCTGGACCGGCTGTCGTCGTCGATGGGATCGCAGCCGGCCGCCGATCGCTTCGAGCCCACGCCCGGGCGGTGGTGCCACGGCTGCGACTTCCTGCCTGCCTGCCCTGCCGGCCGACAGCAGGTGGACGGGTGACGGTACCGTCGCGGGTGATGGCAGGCGACCTGAACCAGGAACAGATCGCCCTTGTGCTCCGGCGTGCGGCCGAGCTCGACCGGGAAACAGCCTGCCCTCCGGGCACGGGACTCGACGAGATCTCCCTCGAGCACGCCGCCGTTGAGGCGGGGATCTCGCCCCTTTCCGTCCGCCGGGCCCTGGCCGAGCTTCGGGCCGGAGTGCTGGACCGGCCCGAGGGCACTTCGGCGACCGCACGTCCTGGACCCAGCGCAAGGGGCTCGACGCGCGGGTCCGGCGCAGCGTCGACCGCGGCATCGCGCGCCGGCTGATCCTGCGCGAGGTCCAGAACGTCGACCTGTCGGTGGTCGAGGAACCTCGATCGGGGGGCCAGCGGATCCTGGTCCGGCTCGACGTCGACGTCCGGGCTGCGCAGAAGGCGCAGGGCGCCGTCTCTGCGACCGCGGCGGGAACGGGCCTCGCCGTGACTCTTCTCGGGGTTGCCGCCCTCGGGCCCGATCCCGGTCTCATATTCACCACGGCCGCCGGCGCGGGCTTGGCCGGTGTGGGTCACCGAGTGGGGGCGACGGTCTACCGCCACCGGACCGAGGATGTGGAGTCGGCCGTGGATGGGGTGCTCGACCGGCTGGAGCGGCCCGCGCTACGACGACCGCGATGAGCGCCGCCCCGGTCCCTCCGCCCCTGTTCCGCGGCGTCGGCGTGGCCCTGATCACGCTCTTCGACGAGGACGGTGACCTCGACGCTCCGGCCACGGCCGAGCACGCCGGCCGGCTGGTCGAGCTGGGGGTCCGGGCCGTGGTCGTGGCGGGTAGTACGGGTGAGGCGGCCGCGCTCTCGCCCGAGGAGCGCGTCGCCCTGCTCCTGGCCGTCCGGGCCATGGTCCATCCCGCGTCGGAAGTGCCCGTCATCGCCGGAACCGGCGCCCCGTCCGGCCGCCAGGCGGCCGCCCTGACCGCCGCCGCCTGCGACCACGGGGCCGATGCCGTCATCGTCCTGTCCCCGCCCGGTGCCCCCGACCCCCGGCCCTACTACGACGAGGTGGCCAAGGTCGCGGGAGGGACGCCTGTGCTCGCCTACCACTGGCCCGCGCTGTCACCGCCGGGGATCCCGCTCTCGGCCCTCGCCGACCTCCCCGTGGACGGGTGCAAGGACTCGAGCGGCGACGCCAACCGGCTGCTCGACACCCTGGCCGCCTATCCCGGTCCCCTGTACGTGGGCTCCTCCGCCCTTCTCGCCCTGGGCGGGCCCATGGGGTGCGCGGGCGCCATCCTCTCCCTGGCCAACGCCGAGCCCGAGGGCTGCATCGCCGCCTTCGGCGGCGATGCTCAGGCCCAGCGGGCCCTGGCGGGGGCCCACCGGGAGACGATCACCCGGTTCCCCGCGGGCATCAAGGGCCTGACGGCGATGCGCTTCGGCACCTCCCCCGTCACTCGTATGGGCTGACCGGAGGCACGGCACGCCGCGGGCCCGCCCGCCCGACCCAGCGAACTAGGAGGCCGCTGACGTAGTCGGCTTCTGGGCGGTGCATCGACTGGGGCC
>JAIVIH010000031.1 GCA_020200615.1 Actinomycetota bacterium
CCGGAGTACAGGATGCGCTCCGGAGAGACGAGCTCCACCTGAAGGGCCATGATCCGCTAGGCCGCCTTCTTGTCGTCCTCGGGCCCGAGCTCCTTCTCCTCTTTGCTGAGGGTCTTGGCCTTCTCGAGCACGCTGTCGGCGCCGCCGACGTTGAAGAAGGCCTGCTCGGGGATTTCGTCCATCTCACCGTCGACGAGCTTCTCGAACGACTCCACGGTCTCCTCGATGGGCACGCTGACCCCGGGCACGCCGGTGAACTGCTCGCCCACGAAGAAGGGCTGGGAGAGGAACTTCTCCAGCTTCCTGGCCCGCTGCACGGTGAGCTTGTCGTCCTCGGCCAGCTCGTCGATCCCGAGGATGGCGATGATGTCCTGCAGCTCCTTGTAGCGCTGGAGCACCTCCTGCACCCGCCGGGCCACGGCGTAGTGGTGCTCCCCCACCACCTCGGGGGCCAGGATCCGGGAGGTCGAAGCCAGGGGGTCGACGGCGGGGTAGATGCCCCGGGAGGCGATGTCGCGGGACAGCTCGGTGGTCGCGTCCAGGTGGGTGAAGGTGGTGAAGGGGGCAGGGTCGGTGTAGTCGTCGGCAGGCACGTAAACGGCCTGGACGGACGTGATGGACCTGCCCTTGGTGGACGTGATCCGCTCCTGGAGCTCGCCCATCTCGTCGGCCAGGGTGGGCTGGTAGCCCACGGCCGAAGGCATGCGGCCGAGGAGGGTGGAGACCTCGGAACCGGCCTGGACGAAGCGGAAGATGTTGTCCACGAAGAGCAGCACGTCCTGGCCCAGCTCGTCGCGGAAGTACTCGGCCATGGTGAGGGCGGACAGGGCTACGCGGAGGCGGACCCCGGGCGGCTCGTCCATCTGCCCGAAAACGAGAGCCGCCTTGTCCATGACGCCGGATTCCTTCATCTCCAGCCACAGGTCGTTGCCCTCGCGGGTGCGTTCCCCCACTCCGGCGAACACCGAGACACCACCGTGCTGGGTGGCCACCCGGTTGATCATCTCCAGGATGACGACGGTCTTGCCCACGCCGGCACCCCCGAAGAGGCCGATCTTTCCGCCTCGCACGTAGGGGGCGAGCAGGTCGATGACTTTGATCCCGGTCTCGAACATCTCCGAGCGGGGCTCGAGGTCGGCGTAGGCGGGGGACGGACGGTGAATGCTCCAGTGAGCCTCGATGCCTTCCTCGACCGCCTCTCCGTCGGTGTCCAGCGGCTCGCCGATGACGTTCCACACGTGGCCGAGCACGCCCTTCCCCACCGGGACGGTGATGGACTGGCCCGTGTTCTTGACCGTCGTGCCGCGGCGCAGGCCGTCCGGCGGCTTCATGCAGATGGCCCGCACCCGGCTGTCCCCGATGTGCTGGGCCACTTCGGCGGTGATGACCTGGCTGTCGCCTTCGAGCTCGACGGTCATGTGCAGCGCGGTGTTGATCTCGGGCAGGGCGTTGGCCGGGAACTCGACGTCGACCACGGGGCCGGCGATGGCGACGACCCGGCCGTCCTTGTGCTCCTGCTCCCCGTCACTTCCCTCGGATGACTGGCCGTTGGGCTGAGCGTCGGTCGCCTTCTCCTGGGCCTCCACCGCCTCCCGTTGAGCCTGAACCGCCTCCTCCTGGGCCTTGAGGGCCTTCTCCTGCGCCTCGAGGACCTCCTTGGGCTGAGGTTCGTCGTTTCCCTGGTCCGTGCTCATTTTCGTGCTCCTGAGGAATCGAGTTTGCCGCGGAAGTAGTCCCTGCTGAGGGTGGTGTCGATCAGAAGGTCGACGTCGCCTCCGGATCGGGCCTGGCGCAGCGCCTCGGCCCCGCCCACGATCTCCATGATCTCGGTGGTGATACCTGCCTGACGGACCTTGTTGGCCTCGATGGACAGGCTCTTGATGAGGTCCTCGGCGTTGTCGGTGGCGGACTTCATGGCCCGCTGCCGGGCTGCGTGCTCGCTGGCGGCGGCGTCCAGGAGGGCGGCGAAGATCTTCGCGACCACATACCTGGGCAGGAGCTCGTCGAGGATCGTGTCCGGCTCGGGTTCGAACTCGTACTGGGTCTGGGGGCCGTCGCTCTTGGCGTGGTCTTCGATCTCGTCCCGCTCCAGGGGGAGCAGCCGGGCGGTCACGACGCGCTGGGACCCGGCCGAGAGGAAGCGGGTGTACACCAGGTCGACCTGGTCGATCTCCTCCTCCTTGTAGCGGCTGACCACGGCATCGCCGAGGCGCCGGGCATCCTCGTAGGAGGGCCGTTCGGCGTACCCGCTGAAGGCCTCGGTGATCTCATAGCGGCGGTAGCGGAAGGCGCCCTCGACCTTGCTCCCCGACGTGAAGAGCATGTAGTCCTTGCCGTCAGCCAGCGTCGCCTGCAGGGCCCGCTCGGCGGTACGGATGACGGTGGAGTTGTAGGCCCCGGCCAAGCCCCGGTCCCCCGCGATGACCACATAGCCCACGGTGTTGACGGGGTCGCGCTCCTGGAGCAGAGGATGGTTCAGCCCCGCTCCCGACGACGCCAGAGCGCGCATGACCTCGGTGATCTGCTCGCTGTAGGGCCGGGCCGCCTCAACCCGCTGTTGAGCCTTGACGATCCGGCTGGCGGCGATCATCTCCATGGCCCGGGTGATCTTCTTCGTCGATTGGACGCTCTTGATCCTCCGGCGGAGGATCCGCTCTCTTCCGCTGGCCACGGCTGGCTATCGCCTCCCCAGCCTCTGGGTCACTTCGAGTCGCCGTCGGACTTCTTGTCGCCGTCGGACTTCTTGTCCTCGGCCTTCGTGTCGTCGCCCTTGGAGTCGTCGCCGTCCTCCGACTTCTTCTCGGCCTTGTCCGAGTCCCCCTGTTCCTTGTCCTTGTCCTTGTCCTTCTTGTCGGAGTCGTCCTTGCCCGGCTCGAACCGCTCCTTGAACTCGTCGATGGCCTTGCCCAGGGCATCCTCGTCAGGAAGCTTCCCCTCGGACTTGATCTGCTCGAGCATGTCGCTGTGCCGGCTCCGGAATTCCTCGAGCAGCTCGGCCTCGAAGCGCTGGACGTCCTCCTGGGGGATGTCGTCCATGTGGCCCTTGGTGCCGGCGAAGATGGAGACCACCTGCTCCTCCACGGCCATGGGCGAGTGGAGCCCCTGCTTGAGCAGCTCGGTGAGCTTGTAGCCCCGGTCGAGCTGGGCCTGAGACACCTTGTCCAGCTCCGAACCGAAGCTGGCGAACGACTCCAGCTCGCGGAACTGGGCGAGGTCGAGCTTCAGCGTGCCGGCCACCGACTTCATGGCCTTGATCTGGGCGTTTCCTCCCACCCGGGAGACCGAGATGCCCACGTCGACCGCGGGACGGACGCCGGAACGGAACAGGTCGGTCTGCAGGTAGATCTGGCCGTCGGTGATGGAGATGACGTTGGTCGGGATGTAGGCCGAGACGTCGCTCTCCTTGGTCTCGATGATCGGGATGGCGGTGAGCGAGCCCGCCCCCAGGTCGTCGGAGAGCTTGGCCGAACGCTCGAGGAGCCGGCTGTGGAGGTAGAAGACGTCACCCGGGTAGGCCTCCCGGCCGGGAGGGCGACGCAGGAGGAGCGACAGCTGGCGGTAGGCCTCAGCCTGCTTGGACAGGTCGTCGTAGATGATCAGGGCCGCGTCGCCGTTGTCCATCCAGTGCTGGCCCATGGCGCATCCGGCGTAGGGGGCCAGGAACTTGAACGGGGCCGGGTCGGCAGCGGGGGCGCTGACCACGACCGTGTACTCGAGGGCCCCGTGCTCCTCGAGGGTGGCCACCACCTCGGCCACGGTCGAGTTCTTCTGGCCGATGGCGACGTAGATGCACTTAACGCCCTGGCCGCGCTGGTTGATGATGGTGTCGACGGCGACCGCGGTCTTCCCCGTCTTCCGGTCCCCGATGATGAGTTCCCGTTGCCCGCGGCCGATGGGGGTCATGGAGTCGATCGACTTGATGCCCGTCTGCAGGGGCTCTTTCACCGGCTGCCGGTGAATCACGCCTGGCGCCTGGACTTCGAGGCGACGCTTCTCGGACGCGTTGACTGGGCCCTTGCCGTCGACCGGGTCGCCCAAGGGGTTGACGACCCGGCCCAGCAGCTCGTCGCCGACGGGCACGGAGAGGATGCGGCCGGTTCCCGTTACGGTCTGACCTTCCTGGATGTGATCCATGGTGCCGAGGACCACAGCACCGATGGATTCCTCGTCCAGGTTGAGGGCGAGTCCGAGGGTGCCCCCCTCGAACTCTAGGAGCTCGTTGACCGACGTGCTGGGCAGACCTGACACGCGGGCGATGCCGTCGCCGACTTCGATGATGCGGCCTACCCGCTGGTGCTCGAGACTGGGCTCGAAGTCGTCGAGGTGCCGCTTGAGGAGGTCGGCAATTTCGTCGGGATCGAACTGGTAGTCCGTGGAAGACGCCATCTATTGCCCTCGCTGGTGGTTGAGAAGCTGCACTTACATGGACTCCCGGAGCTGGTCGAGGCGGTGGCGCACCGTCCCGTCGATGACGGTGTCGCCCACCCGGGCCATCAGGCCGCCCAATACGTCCGGGTCGACGACAACCTTCACCTCGACCTGCTTGCCCAGGTTCTCGGACAGAGCCTTGGCCAGCCGCTTCTGCTGGTCTTCGTCCAAGGGGACGGACGAGCGCACCTCGGCCACCTCCTTGTCCACCTCGGCCGCAGCCATCTCGACCAGGCGATCGACGATGGCCACGAGATCCCTCGTCCGGCCCGCGCCCACGACGAATGCCACCAGGCTGCCGGTGATGGGCAAGGCCTTGGGGCCGAGGAGCTCCAACACGATGGTCTGGCGCTTCTCGGCCGGGAGGTTCTGGTCGGTGAGGGCCTGGTACAGGTCGTCCGCTCTCTCCAGGCCACGGGCGAAGAGGAACAGCTCGTCGCTGACGCGTTCGAGCTCGTCTTCGGCTCGGGCGACCTCGAGAAAGGCCGCGGCGTAACCGTCGACCCTTTCGCTCAAGAGTTGGACCCCGAGTTGGATCCCATGTCGCTGATGAAGCTCTCGATCAACGCCTTGTTGGTGTCCTCGTCGAGGTTGCGCTCGACCACCTTCTCGGCCAGCTCGATGACCATGAGCGACACCCGGGCCTGCAGATCGGCCATGGTGCGATTGGCCTGGGCGGCGATGTCGTCCTGGGCCCGCTCCTTGATCTCGGCCACCTCGGCCTCGGCCTGCTTGCGAAGGTCCTGGCGGATCTTGTCGGCCGCCTGGCGGGCCTCCTCGATGATCCGGGCCGACTCGTCCTTGGCATCGGCCAGCTGGCGGCGGTAGTCCTCCAGGATGGACTGGGCCTCGTCGCGGGTCTTGTCCGCGTCGGCCAGGGTTTCCCGGATCCTCTCGGCCCGAGCGTCCATCCCCTTCTTGATCGCCGGGTAGGCGAACTTCCTGATGAGGATGAACAGCAGCGTGAACGAGATCGCGCCCCAGATGATCTCGTTGCCGGCGGGAAGGATGGGGTTGGTGGTCTTCTCCCCCTCTGCGGCCAGGATCAGTGCGCTGACTTGCAGCATGACGCCCCCCTGCTCAGGCGAACTTCAGAAGGATGAAGACCACGAACCCGATGAGGGCCAGGGCCTCGGTGAAGGCGATACCGAGGAACATGGTGGTTCGCACCATGCCTGCGGCCTCCGGCTGGCGGGCCATGGCGGTGATGGCGTTGCCCACCACCAGACCGAAGCCGATGCCGGGGCCGATAGCGGCTGCGCCGTAGCCGATACCCGCGCCGATGGCGGCCAGTCCTTGGGTGGGGTCGGCGCCGGCCTGTGCCAAGAGCG
>JAIVIH010000241.1 GCA_020200615.1 Actinomycetota bacterium
CGTCCGGCCCCTGGACGGGCTCTGACGGCGTCTGACCCGCCGGAGCGCCGTTGATGGTGACGGGAGGGACGAACGTGACCCCGTTGTCGTCGGACCGGCTGAACAGGGCCTGATCGCAGAAGAGCCGCTGGCGGCACCTCCAGAAGGAGACCAGGACGCGATCGGCGCCCCCCGGGCCGGGAGCGACCGACATCTGCGGCCGGGCGTACCCGACCTCCTCCTCGAAGGGCCGGGCCACCACGCTCATCCTGAAGCTCTTGCCGCCGTCGGTGGACGTGCCGAGCAGGATGCTCTCGCGGGGACCATCCTCGAACAGGGCCGAGCCGAAGGTGGCGTAGATCGCCCCCGACGGCCCGAAGGCCACGCCGCCGGGGCCGGTGGGGACGTGTCCCCCGGATCCTCCGTTGATGTGGCACCCGGTGTAGCCCGCCGGCACTTCGAAGACCCCGTCGGTCCAGTCCTTGCCCCGGTTGAAGGTCACGTGCCAGGTGCAGTGGGCCGTGGTCATGTTGGCGTCGGTGACCACGATGTGGTCGGGATCCCGAGGGTTGACGGCCACGGACTGGCCTTCGAACCCCCGGGCCAGGGCCTGGGTGGCGGCCGCCCGGCAGGAGGGGAAGGCACAGCGGACGGCCTCGGCATCCTCGGCCTCTTCGCCGCCACCCCCGGAGTCGCGACCGGTGAAGGCCCAGATGCCGGCCAGGACGAGGATCAGCCCGCCTGCGACCATCAGCAGCAACGGCAGGCGCGACGGGCCCGATTCCGGTTTCTGCATCGGTTTGCAGGCTAGGTGCTCGACTCCCGCGCTGCGCCCCAATCTAGGGTGGGAGGGTGCACGTCCGGGACCGGCTCTACGTGGGTGGGGAGTGGGTCGATCCGGCCACGACGGGGTCGATCGACGTGGTGAACGCCACCACCGAGGAGGTTCTCGGCCGGGTGCCCGAGGGCGCCCAGGCCGACGTCGACCGTGCCGTCGCTGCTGCTAGAGGCGCGTTCGAGGCCTGGGCGGCCACGCCCGTCGAGGAGCGCACCGCCTGCCTCGAGCGGGTCAGCCAGGGGCTCATGGCCCGGCTGCCGGAGATCGGCGCCCTGGTGGCCCAGGAGGTGGGGATGCCCGTCGGCTCGGCCACCGTCATCCAGGCCGGGCTTCCGGCCGTCGTCGCCGGCAGCTACGTGCAGATCGCCCGCGACTTCCCGTTCGAGACCTCGGCCGGCGCGTCGACGATCGTCTACGAGCCCGTCGGCGTGGTGGCCTGCCTGACGCCGTGGAATTACCCGTTGCACCTGGCCATGTGCAAGGTGGCGCCTGCCCTCGCCGCCGGCTGCACGGTCGTGCTCAAGCCCAGCGAGGTGGCCCCCCTCAGCGCCTTCGTGCTGGCCGAGGTGGCGGACGAGGCGGGGGTGCCGCCGGGGGTGTTCAACCTGGTCACGGGGTACGGGCCAGGAGGCGGTCGGCGCCAGCGTGCGCCAGGCGCTCCTCAACTCGGGCCAGACGTGCATGGCGTGGAGCCGGCTGCTCGTCCCCCGGGACCGTCACGACGAGGCGGCCAAGATCGCGGGCCTGGTGGCGGAGAGCATGTCCGTCGGCGACCCGCTAGCGGGGGCCGACCTGGGGCCGCTGGCCACGTCGGCCCAGCGGGACCGGGTCCGCCGTGCCGTCCAGGAAGGCATCGACGGAGGGGCGCTGCTCATCACCGGCGGGGCCGACGCCCCGGAGGGGCTCGATCGGGGCTTCTACGTGCAGCCCACGATCCTGGCCGGCGTCGACAACGCCATGACCGTCGCCCGGGAGGAGATCTTCGGGCCTGTGGTGGTCGTCATCCCCCACGACGGGGACGACGACGCCGTGCGCATCGCCAATGACTCGCCCTACGGCCTCCACGGGGCGGTCTTCTCGGCCGACCGGGCCCGGGCCGAGAGGGTCGCCCGGCGGATGCGCACTGGGCAGGTCGACGTGTGCGGCGCCGGCGGATTCAATCCCTTGGCGCCCTTCGGGGGGTACAAGCAGTCAGGCTGGGGGCGGGAGCTGGGGCGGTGGGGCCTGGAGGAGTTCCTCGAGGTCAAGTCGCTCCAGCTCCCGTGATCTCCGTCGAGCGCACGATCCGCCCCCCGCGGCCGATCGACCTCCGCTTGACCCTCTGGCCGCTGCGCAGAGGCCGATCCGATCCGACGATGCTTCTGTCC
>JAIVIH010000494.1:0-1023 GCA_020200615.1 Actinomycetota bacterium
CCTCTGCCACTGGCACCACCACCTCAAGACCTACTGCGGCTACCGCCTCGAAGGCCGCCCGGGCCGATGGCGGTGGCTGGCGCCCGATGCCCCGGGGATCGACGAGCCGAGCCCCGCCAACCCTCGCTGAGCGGCCATTCCTCGCGGGGGCGCCGGCAAACTTGACGAACCTGCAGGAGAGAACGTCGGAGGCTAGGGCCGTTTGGTTACGACGTCGGTGCTTTGGTGGCCGCGCACGTGCGCCACTCGTTCCGCCTCCTCGTCGACCTCGGCGAGGACGGTCTTGCTCAACCGCGCAAAGGGCTCCACCGTGACCTCGTAACGCTTGCCCTTCGCCGCGCCGCGCCATGTGGCCACCGGGATCGCCTCCCTGAGCACGACGCCGGGGCCACCCAGTATGGGGAACACCCGCTTGCGGTCAGCGGGCTCGGGGAACAGCAGGTCGCGATCGCGCGCCTGCAGGAAGGCGTCCTTGGCCGGAAGCAGGCGCACCCCTCTCGATGGGACCGGCCGCTCCAACGCGTCGAGGTCGTCCTCGAGCACGAAGGCCTTGCGCGGGGTGCGGACCGGAACGAGGGCGTCAGCCACGCTCGCCCATCGTTCCTTGGCGTCCGACTTGGCGATGCCCGCCCACTCCGCGAAGTGACCGGAGGTCGTCGGTGCATAGCAGCGGAGGTAGCGCAGGAGCAGCTCTGTTCGCAGCGCCTCGACGTCTCCCTTGATGTCGGCGCCGAGCCACGTCTTGGCCCTGGCCAACAGCACCGGGGCCGTGCTCGTGAGGACGATCCGCCCGAGCAGGGGAGCGGCGCGGAAGACGCTCTCGCTCGGGTGGTGCACGTTGCAGGCGCGACACCACGGAGCCAGGTCCTCGGGCAGAGACGCGGTGGCGGCCTCGCTCACCTCGCCCTTGGCCCGTGGCTTCGACTTGATGGCGGCGACCATGGCCTTCTCGACTTCCACCAAGGCGTGCTCGGGCTGGCCCCAGAGGCCTTCCTTCGTGCCCTCGGCGGGAAGGGCGCCGAG
>JAIVIH010000494.1:1127-3794 GCA_020200615.1 Actinomycetota bacterium
GTCCTGCACCCCGCACGCCCCGACCACGTCGAGCAGCTCGGATTCGGCGCGGCGTACGTCGAGTGACTGGGCCGCGGCCCGAAAGGCGAGGACCTGCTCCCTGCTCAACCGCCGCTCGGCCACTGGGTCTGGGATTCTGTCACTGGTACATGGGAACATGCGTTCGTGACCGGTGAGGCGACGATCCTCCACGCCGACCTCGACGCCTTCTACGCGTCGGTGGAGCAGCGGGACGATCCCCGGTTGCGAGGCCGGCCCGTGATCGTCGGCGGGGGAGTGGTTCTGGCTGCCAGCTACGAGGCCAAGGCCTGCGGGGTGCGGACGGCCATGGGCGGACGTCAGGCTCGCCGGGTGTGCCCCCACGCCATCGTGGTGGAGCCCCGGATGTCGGTCTACTCCGAAGCCAGCAAGGCCGTGTTCCAGGTGTTCGAGAACACCACGCCGTTCGTCGAGGGGCTGTCGATCGACGAGGCGTTTCTCGATGTCGGCGGCCTCCGGCGGGTGTCGGGGACGCCCAGCGAGATCGCCGTGCGCCTGCGCAGGGACGTCCTGGAGCAGGTGGGCCTGCCGATAACCGTCGGCGTGGCCCGGACCAAGTTCCTGGCCAAGGTGGCCAGTGGCGTGGCCAAGCCCGACGGCCTTCTGGTGGTACCTCCCGGCGCCGAGCTGGCCTTCCTCCACCCACTGCCCGTCGAGCGGCTCTGGGGTGTCGGCCCGGTGACGGCCGAGAAGCTCCACGGGCGGGGGATTTTCACCGTCGGCGAGGTCGCTCGCGTGGACGAGGCGTCGCTGGTCTCGATGCTGGGGCCGGCCTCAGGGCGACACCTCCATGCCCTCGCCCACAACCGTGACCCGCGGCCGGTGGTGGTGGGGCGCCGCCGGGGTTCGATCGGATCTCAGCGCGCCCTAGGACGTTCACCCACGTCCCGCGACGCGGTCGACGCCACGGTCGTCGCCCTCGTCGACCGGGTGACCCGCCGGATGCGGAGTGCGGGCCGGGTCGGCCGCACGGTGGTGCTCCGGCTGCGCTTCGACGACTTCTCGCGAGCTACCCGTTCACACACCCTGCTCCGGGCGACGGCGCAGACCCAGCCCATCCTGACCACCGTCCGCGAGCTGCTGGTCGGAGCCACGCCCGTGATCGAACGTCAGGGCCTCACCCTGGTCGGCGTGGCCGTCAGCAATCTCGACGACGGAGCCGCCATCCAGCTGCCCCTGCCCTTCGACCACCGCAGCCGCAGTGCCCTCGACACCGCCCTCGACGGGGTCCGTGACCGCTTCGGGTCGACGGCCGTCACCCGGGCCGTCCTGCTGGGCCGGGACCCCGGCCTCACCGTGCCCATGCTTCCCGACTGAGGGAGAGTCAGCGCGATACTGCACGAGTAGTGCTCGGCCGGCAGCTCGCACAGATGAACGTGGCCCGCCCGCGCGCCCCGCTGGAGTCTCCGTCTGGACCCACTACGAGGCCCTGCACCAGTACGTCTACCGCAGCGCCCACGGGCTCTTCATGAGGCAACGAGCCCGGTGGTTCGAGCCCATCTCCGGCTTCACGACCGCCCTGTGGTGGGTGACCGAGGGAGACGAGCCGTCGGTGGACGTGGCCCTGAGCCACCTGGAGCACCTGCGGGCCCACGGCCCCACGCCTCAGGCCTTCTCCCTACGCCGCCAGTTCGACCCTGACGGGGTGCCTGTGGTCCGAAGCTAGTAGAAGCAGGTCAGCGGCGCCGCTTCTTGATCCGGGCGACCACGAGGATGACGATGGCCAGGGCCGCGGCCACTCCGGCGAAGACCCCGCTCCTGGCCTTGGCCTCCCGGCCCAACGTGCCCGTCCGGCCCGGCGCGGTGCCGGCCGTTGGCTCGTCCCCGATCCCCAGGCGTGCGGCGAAGGCATCGAGGTCGGGTTTGTCCTGCTCCCGCTCGGGGTGGTGCCCAGCCTGGTTCTCGGGCGGGACGGGACCGGTCGGGGCATTCGTCTCCAGGTCGGGTGGCTGCGGGTTCGGCATGGGCTTCGCGTACCCGGCCAGGGGGGCTCCTAACCGGATAGGGGATACTCGGCGCCGTGGTCTCCGACGTCCTGAGCCGCCGGGCCCTCGGCCGGGCCACGCTCGCCCGCCAGCTGCTTCTGGAGCGGGCGCCGTGGCCGGCTCTGGACGCGGTCCGGCACCTCGTCGGCATGCAGGCCCAGGTCCCCCTGAACCCCTACGTCGGCCTCTGGTCGAGGCTCGAGGGGTTCCAGCATGACGAGCTGGCCGGGTTGCTCGTGTCGCGGCAGGTCGTGCGCACCGTCGTCATGCGGGCGACCCTGCATCTCGTCACCGCCGACGACTGCCTCACGTTGCGCCCACTGATGCAGCCGGTTCTGGACGGGGAGCTGGCCCGCCACCGCGACTTCGGGCCCGCGCTGCGGGGAATCGACATGGCCCCGATCCTCGACTTCGCCCGCCCCCTCTTCGCCGAACGGCCGATGACGGGCGGGCAGCTACGCGCCGCCATGCAGGAGCGATTTCCCGAGCACGACGCCCGGGCCCTCGCCTACGCCTGCCGAAATCGGCTGGCGTTGGTGCAGGTGCCTCCCCGGGGGGTCTGGGGTCGCAGCGCCCAAGTGACCTACAGCACGGCCGAGGCCTGGCTGGAGCGACCGCTGGCGGCCGAGCCGTCGATCGACAC
>JAIVIH010000242.1 GCA_020200615.1 Actinomycetota bacterium
CCCGAGGACACTGGCCACCTGCAGCACATGGAACTGCGGACCGTCCGTACCCAGGATAGAAATTCGCTCGTGAAACACCCCGCCGATTGTGCCGGGTAGGGCCGCCTCGTCCAGCAAAGCTGAGGAAACATCACTTGAGGTCCAGTCGGCTTCGCCGCTGACGATCCTCAGGGCTCCCCTGTCATTGAGCAGGGCGACGTACTCCTCGACGTAGAATGGATTGCCTGCGCACCTATCGACAAGCCATTGCAACAGTTGCCGGCTAGGTGCGGCCCCGAGCAGGTCCGCGATCAGCCGCGCGACGTCCGAGTCGGAGAGACGGTCCAGATCAAGGCGCCCCGCGATGTGTCGGTAGCGCAACAGGCGGTCCAGAGCCAACGCCAGCGGATGCTGCGTCGTTGCGGCCTCGATGTCGTTGGGGCGATAGGCCAACAGGATGACGAGGGGCACCTCCGTGCTGCGATCCGCGAGTTCGAGCACCAGGTCGATCGAGGAGGCATCCGCCCAGTGCATGTCGTCCAACGCGAGCACGACCGGTCGTTCGGTGGCAAGGCCGACGAAGAAATCCAGGAGTGCCCGGTCCATATGCTCGGCAAGCTCAGCTCCAGGTGCGGGACCTCGCAGCCCATCATGTACCGCTCGTCCCGCCAGCAGTGCTGCGCCGACCCACGGGACCTGCTGAAGCACATCCGGCGCACGCTGCCAGAGCAGCTTGAGTGCCCTCGTGAGTCCCTCACGTGCGCTGTCCGGAACCTCGGCGAGGGACTCAACAGCTCGGCGAAAAGGATGGAAGGCGCTTGTCGAGGCTTGAGCGGCCCGAGCCCGTCCCAACGTGAATAGCGTTTCGGGCTGGTCCTTCTCAAGGCGGGTTCCCAGCTCGGCCAACAATCGCGACTTGCCCGCTCCAGCCTCAGCGGCGATCTGGAGGACGCGGCCACGACCGGTGCTCGCGGCCTCGCCGATCTGAGCCAGGAGCACCTGCAGAGCTTGCTCACGCACGAACAGACCACCTGACGGCCCGTCGCCATGGCGCAAAGGGACGAAGCCCAACGGACCTCCTTCGAACGGCGCGCAGTTTTGGCACCTGGCCACGCTGCGCGAGCCACCCGTCCCGACGCGCTGCTCGGTCTCAGACCCGCGGTTGAGTACCCATCCTACGACGAGGCTGGCCGGCGACGCTAGCGGCCTTGGACGCGGCCTTGGACGCTAGGGGTTTGAATCTTGAGCCAAGTTCCTACGCGGTCATGCGGGCCTCGGCGATGTAGTCGAGGACGTGTCGGTCGATCACCCGGAGCGCGTTGCGCAGGGGCAGCGGGGCAGGCGGGTCGTTGGCCGCGGCGAGTGGCCGCAGGAGCCGGTTGTGGACCTTGGTGTAGAAGATCGCGACTCGTTGACCATCCGGGGTCAGGACGTAGGTGTTGGAATGGGGCAGCCGGGTGAT
>JAIVIH010000495.1 GCA_020200615.1 Actinomycetota bacterium
CCCGCGGGGACTGTCCTTCTCCGCCACAGACGACGACTATCAATGGAGCCCGTGGATGTGCGTCGGAAGCTGTTCGTCGGTGCGGCCGCGCTGGTGCCGATGGTTGCCGCCGTGGCTCTTGGTCTGTTCCTCTCGCCCCCCCTGCGCACCCAGATAAGAGGATCGGTCACTCGCCAACCGACGCCGTTCACCGAGCTGTACTTCGATGACTACGCCAGCGTGCCAAAGGACTTGCTCGTGGATCAGCCCAACCTCGTCCACTTCGCCATCGCAAACCACGAGAACAGCGCAGTCACCTACCGCTTCGTCCTGATCGCCGAGGGGCCGGGCGGCGCCCGCCAGGTCGACGACGGGCAGCTCAGGGTGCCCCGCGGCGCCACGGGCCGCGCTACGGCGCGCTTCGTGCCGGACACGGCCGACGCCAGGTGGGTCCTCAGCGTGCAGTTGTTCGATCGACCGGAATCGATCCACTTCGCGGCGGCGTCGTGACCGGTGCCCCCCTTGCCGAGGCGACCGAGGCACACTGCTCCACCCGGTGGAGGCTCGCCATCGTCTCCGACGCGGTGTGGCCGTTCAACCCGGGCGGCAAGGAGAAGCGGCTTCATGAGATCGCCACCCGTCTGGGCCATCGAGGCGTGGACGTGCACGTCTACACCATGCAGTGGTGGGACGGGCCGCGCACCCTCGAGCAGGACGGCGTCACGTTTCACGCCATCAGCAGGCTTCGTCCGTTGTATCAGGGCGGACGCCGCTCTATCCCCCAGGCCATCGTCTTCGGCCTGGCCACCCTGCGGTTGCTGTTCGAGCCGTTCGACCTCGTCGACGTCGACCACATGCCGTTCTTCCCCCTCTTCACCGCCCGCCTGGTCTGCGCGCTGCGCGGAAAGCGCCTCGTCGGCACCTGGCATGAGGTGTGGGGACCAGCGTACTGGAAGACCTACCTCGGACCGGTCGGCACGATCGGTTGGCTGATGGAGTGGTTGTCCTTCCGGACCCCCCACCACATCATCGCCAATTCCCCGCACACCAGCAGGCGCCTGGCCGGCTACGTGAGGGGGACGGCCGTGCATGCCATCTCCCTCGGGGTCGACTTCGACCACATCCTCACGATCGACACCGGTCCCGAACCGTCGGACGTGGTCTTCGCCGGCCGGCTCCTGCCCAACAAGAACGTGGACCTGCTCCTCCGTGCCGTGGCTTTGCTGGCCGGGCATGGCCGCGACGTCCGCGTCACCATCGTGGGCGAGGGCCCCGAACGAGGGGGGCTCGAACTGCTGGCCCGCGAGCTCGGCATCACCGGGCTCGTCACATTCCGAGATTTCTTTCCCGATCACGACGACCTCATTGCCCACATCAAGGCGTCGGCGGTCTTCGTGCTTCCCAGCCAACGCGAGGGCTTCGGACTCGTCGTCCTGGAGGCCAATGTCTGCGGCGTGCCGGT
>JAIVIH010000496.1 GCA_020200615.1 Actinomycetota bacterium
GAACCGGGTGAGCTCAGGGAGGCGGGCCATGCCCGTCTTGTCCTCGCTAACCACCTCGCACAGCACGCCGGCGGGGGAGAGAACCGCCATCCGGGCCAGATCGATCGTGGCCTCGGTGTGGCCCCCTCGCTTTAGGACGCCCCCCTCGCGGTATCGCAGCGGGTACATGTGTCCGGGACGGGCCAGGTCGGAGGGGCGTGTCTCGGGGTCGATGAGGGCGGCGATGGTGGTGGCCCGGTCGGCGGCGGAGATGCCGGTGGACGTGCGGTGCCGGGCGTCGACGGACACCGTGAACGCCGTCCGGTTGGACTCGGTGTTGTCCACCACCATGGGCGGCAGCTCGAGCTGGTCGAGGCGCTCGCCGGTCATGGGCATGCAGATCACGCCCGACGTGTGACTGAGGAAGAAGGCGATCTTCTCGGCCGTGGCGAACTCGGCCGCCATCACCAGGTCGCCCTCGTTCTCGCGGTTGGCGTCGTCGACCACGACGACGATCTCTCCCCGCCCGAAGGCGGCGATGGCATCCTCGACGTTGGCGAAGCCGGCGGCGGTCATGGTCCGGCCGTCATTGTCGCAGGAGTCGCTCGACGTACTTGGCGATTACGTCGAACTCGAGGTTGACCAGATCACCCGGCTGACGCCGGCCCAGCGTCGTGGTGGCCGCCGTATGGGGAATCACGGCGACGGTGAAGCCCTCGTCGGAGGCCTCCACGACGGTGAGGCTCACCCCGTCCACCGCCACTGAGCCCTTGGCCACCAGGTACCGGGCGTGGGCCGAGCCCACTTTGATACTCAGGTTGGGAGCGGGCGCAAGCACGGTCCCCACCGCGTCCACGTGGCCCTGAACCAGGTGGCCGCCGAGCCGGTCGGCCAGCCTCAACGGCCGCTCCAGGTTCACGGGGTCGTCCACCCTCAGGCGGCCCAGGGCGGTGCGGGACACGGTCTCGCCGACCACGTCGGCCTGCCACCATCCGTCCCCGACGGCGACGGTGGTCAGGCAGACCCCGTTGACCGAGATCGAGGAGCCGGGCTCGGCGTCCTCCGTGACCAGCTTGGCCTCGAACGTGAACCGGTGCCCCTCGGCCCCCGCGAAGCGACCCATTTCCTCCACGATCCCCGTGAACATCCTCAGTCTCCCGTGCCTGGACCCGGGACAAGGTCGATCCGCAGGTCCTCACCCAGGCGTTCCACGGCCACGATGCGTCCGCGCCAGACTTCGGCCATGGTCGCCGCGCCGGAACCGGCCATGAGGGGAAAGCCGTCGTCGCCCCCCATCAGGGCCGGCGACAGATAGAGCACGTAGCGGTCGACCAGTCCCGCTCGGTGGAACTCTCCTGCCACCGTGGGCCCGCCCTCCACCAGGAGCTGGAGGATCCCCCTCCGGCCGAGGTCGTCCAGCACGTTTCCCAGGTCGCCTTCCAGCTCGAGCGCAGGCTG
>JAIVIH010000289.1 GCA_020200615.1 Actinomycetota bacterium
GGGCCCACTTGCTCTTCATGCCGGGGCCTCTACGAGCAGGCAGGCGGCCTGGACCGTAGGCCGCACGTCGTGCACCCGGACCATGCCTGCACCCTGAGCCATGGCCCAGACCGCCGTGGCCAGTGATCCTTCCAGCCTGTCGTCGACCGCAGCCGGCTCTTCCGGCGACGGTCCCGTCAGGCGCCCCAGGAAGGTCTTGCGGCTGGTGCCGACCATCACCGGAAAACCGGTCTTGACCAGGGACGGCAGGTGCCTGAGCAGCGTCAGGTTGTGTGCCGCGGTCTTGCCGAACCCGATCCCGGGATCGATCCAGACCTCGGACACGCCCCCCTCCCGGGCGATTCCCGCCCGCGCCACCAGGAAGTCGCGCACCTCCTGGACCACGTCTCCGTAGACGGGCGCCGCTTGCATGGTGCCGGGCTCGCCTTGCATGTGCATGGCCACCCATCCCGCTCCGGTGTCGGCTGCGACCTCCCAGAGGGAGGCGGATACGTCGTTGACCAGGGTGGCCCCGGCGGCCACGGCCTCCCGGGCGACTCCCGCCTTGCGGGTGTCGATCGAAACCCGCACGTGAGGGGCCAGCGCGGCCACGACCTCCAGCACCCGCTCCTTCTCCTCGGCCTCCCCGACGGGTTCGGCGCCGGGCCGGGTGCTCTCCCCTCCGACGTCCACCACATCGGCCCCCTCGGCCACCATTTCCAAGCCATGGGCGACGGCTGCTCGGGCGTCGAACCAGGAGCCACCGTCGGAAAAGGAGTCAGGCGTGACGTTCAACACACCCATCACCAACGGCCGCACGCCGCCCATCCTACCGGTGGGAAGGCGTCCCCGACCCTCTCAGCGACGGTCGTGGCGAATGAAGTCCATGGCCTCGCTCCGAGTGGCGGCGTTGTCACGGAACAAACCCCGAACCGCAGACGTAATGGTGGTCGTCCCTGGCTTTTGCACCCCTCTCATGGACATACACAGGTGTTCAGCCTCGATGACGACCAAAGCTCCCCTCGGCTCGAGCGTCCTCTCGATCTCGTCGGCGATCTGGGTCGTGAGCCGCTCCTGCACCTGGGGTCGCCGGGCGTAGAACTCGACCAGGCGGGCCAGCTTCGACAGCCCTGTGATCCGACCCTCCAGGTTGGGGATGTAGGCCACGTGGGCCCGGCCCAGGAACGGGACCAGATGGTGCTCGCACATCGAGTACAGCGGGATGTCCTTGACCATCACCATCTCGTCGTGTTCGGCGGCGAAGGTGACGGAGAGTTGCTGCGCGGTGGGAGCGGAGAGGCCGGCGAACACCTCCTCGTACATGGCCGCCACCCGCTCGGGCGTCCCCTTTAGCCCCTCCCGTTCCGGGTCCTCCCCGATGGCCTCGAGGATCTCCCGCACGGCCTTCTCGATTCGAGCCCGATCGACGCCCGGCGATAGCGCAGGCTCGTCGGGAAGGCTCGTCACTTGGTCAGGGGCCGGACATCGGCCCGGCGGGGCTCGGCCGCCACGCGGGACGGGCGCTTGCCCACGTCGCCGAGGACCTCCATGACCTCGGGGGTGTCGAGCGTCTCCTTCTCGATCAGGGCCTGGGCCAGCCGGTCGAGCGTCTTGCGGTGGGTGCGCAGGATGTCCCGGGCTTCGTCGTGGGCCTCGTCGATGAGCTGGCGGACCTCGGCGTCGATCTTGGCCGCCACCTGGTCGGAGTAGTTGGCCTGGTGCCCGAGATCACGGCCCAGGAACACCTCCCCGTTCTTCTGGCCCAGCTGCTGGGGGCCGATCTCGTCGCTCATGCCGTACTCGGTGACCATGGCCCGAGCGATCTGGGTCGCCTTCTCGATGTCGTTCTGGGCGCCGGTCGTGGGGTCCTGGAAGATCAGCTCCTCCGCCGTCCGGCCCCCGAGCAGCATGGCCAGCTGGTCCCGCAGGGCCGAGCGGGTGACCAGGTACTTGTCCTCGGTGGGCAGGGAGAGGGTCCAGCCCAGGGCCCGGCCGCGGGCGATGATCGACACCTTGTGGATTGGGTCGGCGTGGGGCAGGGCGTGGCCGACCAGGGCGTGACCCCCCTCGTGGTAGGCGATCACCCGCTTCTCGTCCTCGGACATGATCCGCGACTTCCGCTCGGGCCCGGCGATGACCCGGTCGATGGCTTCCTCGAGCTGCGGCATCCCGATCTCCTTGAACCCCCGGCGGGCGGTCAGGAGGGCGGCCTCGTTCATCAGGTTGGCCAGGTCGGCGCCCGTGAATCCGGGTGTGCGGCGGGCCAGGATGTCGATGTCGACCCCCTTGGCGAGGGGCTTGTCCTTGCCGTGGACGTTGAGGATGGCCTTGCGGCCCTCCAGGTCGGGTCGGTCCACGACGATCTGGCGGTCGAACCGGCCGGGCCGGAGCAGAGCCGGGTCGAGGATGTCCGGACGGTTGGTGGCGGCGATGAGGATGACGCCGGCCTTGGTGTCGAACCCGTCCATCTCCACCAGGAGCTGGTTGAGGGTCTGCTCCCGCTCATCGTGGCCGCCGCCAAGTCCCGCGCCCCGGTGGCGCCCGACGGCGTCGATCTCGTCCACGAAGACGATGGCCGGAGCCGACGCCTTGGCCTGCTCGAACAGGTCGCGCACCCGGCTGGCCCCCACTCCCACGAACATCTCCACGAAGTCGGAGCCGGAGATGGAGAAGAAGGGCACGCCCGCCTCGCCGGCCACGGCCCGGGCCAGCAGGGTCTTGCCCGTCCCCGGAGGGCCGAACAGGAGGACGCCCTTGGGGATCTTGGCTCCCATGGACTGGAACTTGGCCGGTGATTCGAGGAACTCCTTGATCTCCTGAAGCTCCTCCACCGCCTCGTCGGCGCCGGCGACATCGGCGAAGGTGACCTTGGGCTGATCCTTCGACACCTGCTTGGCCTTGGCCTTGCCGAACTGCATCACCCGGTTCCCGCCGCCCTGCATGGTGTTCATCACGAACAGGAAGGCGCCGATGAGCAGGAGGAAGGGAAGGAAGGTCTGCAGGAGGGTCCACCACAGGGGGTCATTCTGGTGGTCGACCTTGACCCGCACGTCGGACGACTTGCGCAGCTGGTCGAGGACGGCCGGAGCATCCTCCTTGACGTAGGTCGTGCGGTACTTGGTGCCGTCCTTCAGCTCGCCCTCGATGGAACCGTCCCGGTCGGCGATGGTGGCCGTGCGGACGAGGCCTTCGGCCACCCGCCGTTCGAACTGGTCGAGGCGGATCGTCTTCCGGCCTCCGTCGCCCCGGAACATGCCACTGACGACGAGGAGGGCGACGACGGCCAGGATGACCCAGAAGGGCGCGCTACGGACCAGCTTCTTCACTCGGATGTTCGCTCCAAGATCGACGGGGCGGGGTGGTACCCAGGGTACCGATGCAACTGCGCCTCCGTCAGGCGGACCTCGGAGGCGACGCCGTCACAGGCGAGGGGGGTTCTCGTCCACTTCGCCCGAGTACACGCAGACGTAAGGGAGGTTGCGGTACCGCTCGGCCACATCCAGGCCGTACCCGATGACGAAGTCGGGCGGGATCCGGAAGCCCACGTAGCGGAGGCCGGGGTCACGCTGCTGAAGGCCCTCTCGGACCAGGAGGGCGCACACTTCCAGAGTCGCCGGGCTTCGTGCCTTCAGGTTCCTGCGCAGATACGACAGGGTGAGCCCGCTATCGACGATGTCCTCCACGAGGATGACGTCACGTCCGGTGAGGTCGAGGTCGAGGTCCTTGACGATCCGGACCACTCCGCTGGTCTTGGTGGCGCTGCCGTAGGAGGACACGGCCATGAAGTCGAACTCCACGGGTAGGTCGATGGCCCGGGCCAGGTCGCTCATGAACATGAAGGCGCCCTTGAGCACGCCGACCAGGAGCGGGGCCCGGCCGGCATAGTCGGCCGTGATCTCCTTGCCCAGCTCGGTGACCCGCGACCGGAGCTGATCCTCGGTCACCACCACCGGCCCGACCTCCGGAAGCCCCGGGTGCCCATCCCCCATCGGCGCCACCGTAGACGCGCCGGGCTCTAGCGATAGCCGGCCGGCGCTGCGGGTGACCCGCCGCCCTCCGCCCACGTCCGCCGCCCGAGCCTGGAGGCGGGCTACGGCGAGAACCCGGTCGACGGTGGCCAGGTCGGGCGGATGGGTCTGTTCGGCGCTCAGCCAGCGGCGGACCGCCCTGCGGGCCAGCGCCACCGGCGCGGCGGTGAGAGCGTTCGGATCGGTGGCGTCCAGCTCGGCGGCCAGGGCGTCGAGCAGGGCCGCCTCCGAGCGCAGGACCTCGGCCTGGCGGCTCAGCAGCGGGACGACGTCCCGGTCGGCGATGACATCCACTAGTGGCAGAAGCTCGGCTCGGATGCGGTTCCGCCGGTGCACGGGGTCCGTGTTGGACGGGTCTTCCACCCACGTCAGGCCCGTGTCCTGGCACAGGGCCCGTGTCTCCCAGCGTCGCAGCCCCAGCAGGGGGTGGCCCTCGGGCGCCATTCCCCCGAGCCCGTCCAGCCCGGCGCCCCGCAGCAGGTTGAGCAGGATGGTTTCGGCCTGGTCGTCGGCCGTGTGACCGGTGAGCACGCCGGCCGGCAGCACCCCGTATCGAGCCTCCCGCGCCCTGGCCTCCAGGTTCGGGCCCGGCGCGACCACCGCCCGCTCGGCCCGGAAGCCGGCGCCGAGACGCTCGGCCGCGGCCCGCACCACGTCCGCCTCCTTCTCCGACCCCGGGCGCAGACCATGGTCCACATGGACCGCCACCGCCCGACAACCGGCGCTGACGGCCAGGATGAGGAGAGCCAGCGAGTCGGCGCCCCCCGAGACGGCGACGGTGACGTCCGTCCCCGCCGGAGGAAAGGTGCACCGAGGGAGGAGCCCCGCCGGTGAGACCCCGTCCGAGCTCGACGTACGGGTCAGCGGGCGGCGGCCTCCAGCTCGGCCGGGGGCAGCTGCACCCGGTCCAGCCAGCTCTGCGGCTGGCGGATCTCCTCGATCGACGGCAGCCACTCGGGCCCCTGCCAGAGCAGGGCCACGTAGGCCGGATCGGCCCGCTCGATGGCCTCGAGGAAGCGCTCCCCGTCGTGGTACTGGCGGAGCTTGGCCTCCAGGCCGATGAGCTTCTGCAGCAGCTTCGTCGGGCCCGTCGCCTGGCGGCGTTGGTGGAGGACCTGCTTGAAGCGCCCGGCGCTCGGGATCCGATCGGCTGCCGCCCGGTCCATCACCAGGTCGCCGTGCCCCTCGAGCAGGCTCATCAGGCCCTGGATCTGCCGGAAGATGGCGGACTGCTCGGCGGTGGCGAACAGCGACACCAGGCCGCCCTCGTCCAGCGGGTTCTGACCGGCCCGGATCTGGTCGAGGGCCCGGCGCAGGGCGTCCACGAACCTCTTGGGATCGGGATCGAATGCCCCGAGGCTCTGCTCCACCAGGGAAAGGAAGTGCTGGCGCATCCAGGGGACGCCCGTGAACTGGGCCCGGTGGGTGACCTCGTGCAGCGCCAGCCACAGCCTGAACTCCCGGGGAGGAAAGCCGTACCGCTTCTCCAGGGCCAGGATGTTCGGGCCCACGTAGTAGACGATGTCCTGCTTCTCCGGCTCCTCGTTCTCGATAACCAGCAGGTCGTACTGCCCGAGCACCCGGGTCGACATCCAGCCCAGCAGGGCACCGACCTCGGCGCCGGCCACAGATCGGCCCACGCCCGCCACCGGCCCACCAC
>JAIVIH010000032.1 GCA_020200615.1 Actinomycetota bacterium
AACCTGCTTGTGTCCGCCGTCGACGGTCGGATCACCGGCGTCGTCGACTGGGAGCGGGCCAGTCCGGCCGACCTCCCCCATCACGATCTGTTCCACCTGCTTGTCTACGCCCGCATGTCCGCCACCCGGTGCGAGGTAGGCGATGTCGTGGCCTCCATCCTCGGCGGCGGCGCATGGGATGACGAGGAGCAGGCCATCATCGACGTTGCCATGGCCGCGGACGGCGGCGTGGGCGGCCAGGCTGTCGCACCGCTGCTGCTGTTCTGGCTGCGTCACGTGTCGTTGACCCTGACCCAGGAGCCCCACCGCGCCAAGGACTGGGTATGGATGACTCGCAACGTTGAACGTGTCCTGATTGTGGTCCGGGCTCTGTGATCTCGAGGTGCTACCCCGTCGGGCGGACAGCCTTCCGGCCTGACCGGGGTTGCCCGTTGTCCGGCTTTTCGTGGGCCCGGTCGACCATGCCGGCTCGGAGTAGCGCGGCGTAGCGGTCCACCCGGTCCGTCCAGGTGTAGTCGGCAACGACCATTTTGCGGCCCTGGGCGCCCATTGCTCCCGCCGCCTGTCGGTCCGTGAGCAGGCGCAGGCACGCGCTGGCAAGGGCCTTCGCGTCGCCTGGAGGCACCAGCAGCCCGGTGACCCCGTCGTCGATCACGAAGGGGATCCCACCAATCCGCGAGCCGACGACGGGCTTTGCGCAGGCCATGGCCTCAATGAGCGACATTCCGAAGGATTCGGCCTCGGTCAGGGAGGGCAGCACGACGACGCTGGCCATCTGGTAGGCCGAGACGAGGTCGTCGCCGCCAAGCTCGCCGGGGAGGTCGACAGATTCCCGCACGCCGGCCCGCTCGGCCCGTTCGAGGTAACTGCCGACAGCGTCACCGCCCCCGACGAGCACGAGACGTGCCTCGGGCACCTGCTCCACGATGAGGGTGAAGGCGTCAAAGAGTTGGGCGAGCCCCTTCCACTGTGCAGACGTGGCGATCTTCCCGACGTACAGCACGGTCGGCGGCCCCTGGGCCGAAGAGGTCGGCGCCGGAACGAACCGGGCCGAGTCGACCCCTGGCGAGAGGACCGACGTCTTCTCCGGATACTCGGTGAAGAACCTCGACGCCACTGACGCAGAGACCGCGACGAGCGCGTCCGCCCGTCGCAGCAGCCGGGGAAGGATCGCTCGCTCATAGCGGCGGATGACCCCATCCACGGGCTGTCGCCCCTTGATCATCGATCCGGCGTGGTAGGTCACGATGAGAGGCCGCGACCCCGCCGCCATGGCAGCGATGTCGGAGAGAAACGGAACGGGGGTGTGGGCGTGAACGGCATCGATGCGGTTGGCGGCAAACGCCCGTCGGAGGTACCAGAACCACATGGGGTTCACCGGGGTGTTGGAGACGCTGAGCCACGGCCGGAGCCGGTGGACAGTCATGGCGTCGCTCACCTCGACCGTCGTTCGTCTGGCCGCATGGTTGGCGGTGAAGACGGTCACGTCCCACTCGCCGAGCCCGACCAGGCCACGGGCGATTTCCTGGGCGTAATGCTCCAGACCGCCGACCTTCGGCGGAAAGAAGGGAGCGACCACGGCGAGATTGCGCCGGCCGCTGGGCGACCGCCCGGCGAGCACCTCACCGAAGAGGTCATTGGTTCGGGCTGCCTGGGCGTCCCAGCTGAGCGAGGTGAGCACCTTTCTCCGCGCCGCCGCCCCCATAGCGTCGGCGCGGGCCGGGTCGTCGAGGAGCTCGCCCACCCGCTGGGCAAGGAGCGCGCCTGCGCCGGCGGCGACGAGGTGGCCCGTGCGGTCCTCGACGATCATCCCTGCGACGTCGCCGGCGGCGGTGGCGACGACCGGGAGCCCACACGCCATCGCCTCGACCAGCACCGAGGGGAAACTGGCGCTGGTCGTGGGAAGCACCAGCATGGCGGCGCCGCGCAGCGTGTCGACCAGTCCGTCACCGGTGAGATGGCCGTGGAATCGAGTCCGATCTCGGAGGCCGAGGGCCTCGGCCAGAGCTTCGCAGGCTGTTCGTTCCGAGCCTGCACCGACCACGTCGAGGGTCAAGGAGGCCCGACTTCGGGCCAGGTGGGCCGTCGCGTGCAGAACCTCGACGAGGCCTCCCTCAGCGTCGCCCCTGTTCAGTCCCCCGACGAAGACGACGCGATTGATGTCCCGCACTGGCGCAGGCGTGAAGCGTTCCGTGTCGACGCCGGGCGGTACGGTCGTGCACTTGGCCCGGACAGGTGCGAGGACGCTGTCGCGGAGCAAGTCTGACGTCGAGATCACCCACGCCGCCCGCGACAGGAGGCGGCGACGGCGGATGCCCTCGTAGCCGGTGATATCGGTGGCAGGTGGAGCGTCTCCGATGCGCTCGCCGCCTTGATGCCAGGTGACGACGACCGGAACGGTTGGGACGCGGACCGTCGGTACGCGGGCGACCAGTGGGGCGAGGCCGGGGACCGGCGCGTGGGCGTTCACCAGTCCAGGGCGCTCAAGGGCCAGGATCCCGCCTAGGTGCTTTCTCCATGCCGCGCCAGGTCGAGTGCGAGGTGTCGGTGCCAGGCCGGGGAGCCTGTAAACATGGAGGCCGTCCTCGTCTCCGGCCGAGGTCGGCCAGCCGCCACGGTCGGACGAGATGACCACGGCCACCCTCCAGCCGTGGTCACGAGCCAGACGCCGACAGATGTTGAGTGCGTAGGCGTCCCCGTCCCCCTCCTCGGGTGCGAGGCGGGGAGTTGTGACCAGAACGGTTCGGGCACGCTCGCTCGGTGGCCGTCGACGGGGACTCGTCATTGGCCTACGGCTTCAACTCCGGCTAACTCAGTCGATCCTGTCCCGGCCTGTGGGCGGTCGGGGCGCAGGCAGCGTGTGCGAACGGTCAACAGCCAGACACCGCCCGCGATGCCGGACATCAAGTTGCCGAGGAGCCACGCCAAGGCGACGTCGCTGAGCCCTCGGCTGGCCCATGCCGTGGCGCCCAGGCAGATCGTGGCGGCGAAGATGACGTTCGACCATACGAGCGCGCCCAGGGACCCTGTCAACCGCAGCAGCGCAGTGGTCCAGGTGTTCAACGCCACTGCCGGCGCAGCCGCGGCCAAGAGGACCAGGGTGCCGACCGCGTGAAGCCGGTAGACCGGGCCGAAGATGCCCAGCAGTGGGACCGCGACGAGGGCCAAGGCGAGGGCGGCAGGCACTATCACGCCGGCTTGGATCTTGGCCGACCGCCGGGCGAGGACGCCGATGCTGCCGCCGGGATGGGACCCTTCGGCGAGCAACGACTGCGACACCGCGTAGGTGATCGCGTACAACAGGTTGGCGATCTGGAAAGCGACGAAGAAGAGGCCTGCGTCGGCCGGACCCCTCCGGTTGAGCACGATCAGCGGCAGCGCCATGATCGGCAGGAGGTTGAAGAGGTTGGCCACATAATTCGCCGCGGAGGCCCGGAACGCTGACCGGACGACCCCCATTCGGATTCGGAGCCTCGGCCTGTAGTCAAAGCGGAGTACCAGCAACGTGATGCTGGCGACGACCGCGGCAAGGGCGGCGAGGCCGGATGCCAGGAACAGCCCGTAGGACCCGAGGCCGACGACCGCGGCCACCAAGGCCAGCTTCGCTCCGCCCTGGATCACCCCGTCCACCACGAAATTGAACCGGGCCGCACGGTAGGCGATGAAGACCGAGTCCGTGAGCAGGTTCACCGCAGAGAACGCCGTTAGCAACGCGAAGCCAGCGACCAGCGGCGCAGAGTCGCCAACGAACGCCAGCTTCGGAGTGAAGGTCGGGACGATGAGGATGTAGGCGAGCGCGGCCGCAACCGTGGCAGCGAACACCAGCAGCACCGCCGAGTCGATCTCGTCGCTCCTCGCACTCGCACTGGGCAGGGACGTTATGAGGGTGGTGTTGAACCCGAGCAGCCCGACCTGGGACAGCAGGTTGGTGGCTGCAATGAGCGTCGTGGCGACGCCGATTTGCTCCAGCGGGAAGAGGCGAGCGGCCACCAACCAGAACAGAAATCCGAGGAGGCCCATCGTTGCGGTGGACAGCAGGATGAAGAAAGAATTCTGGAGGAGATGGTCGTGACGAAGCCCACGCAGATAACTCCGCGGCTGCGACTGCATCTGTTCCGCTGCTGGAGCTGCCGCCATCAGCGTCACCCTCCCCAAGGGTCGACCGCGATCCCCGAGGTGACCGACACCAGGACACAAGCTACACCGGAGGAGGTCCCCCTGTGGCCACGGGTGCTTTCGACGACCCGTCGACAGAAGCGGGTAACCGTTCCCACGAACGTGTCCCTTGCCTCCGACGACGGTGCGACGAATGTCGGCCCGTCGGGCCTCGGCCTCGTCATGACGACTCCAATCTGGCGCCGTCGGCGGCAGGCGGCTCGGGACGTCATTCCCGACCGCCTGCCGGGGCAGGCCTCACGTCACAGACGCGCCGTGGACACCGCCGCCTGGAACGTGGCCCAGGCGGGCTTGTGGCTGCCATCGAAGCGGCGTAGCCCGAAGAAGTTCTCTGACGTCGCAGTGCTCGTACCGAGATCCTGATCGGAGTACCAGAACAGGGCACCGACATAGGGCGTTGCCGCCGCGGCCTGAACTGATTGCGTCGCCATCTGGGCCTGGAGGTTCTCGTCCACGTGGTCCGGGTTGTTCGACAGCTGCAGATCGGTGGCCGTCGCCCCCACGCCCGGCCCGTTGGTGGGAGCGCCGTACTCGGTGATCCAGATCTTCTTGGCGGCGAGGCCGTTCGCCACCAGAATGCCCTCGATGCTCGGCGTGGTGGCACCCATGATCTGCCAGGCGTTCCACGGGCCCGGATGAGACGGGAGCACCGGGTAGGAGTAGGGGTGGTAGCCCACGGCGTCCACACCGGCGAGCGCACCGGACCGGGCGAGCGCGGTGACGAAATCGACCTGGGAAATATTGCCCCCCGGTACCGTCGCCGCCGGCGAGATACCGGCCGACACGATGACCGCGCCAGGGTCGACCGATCGGATGGCCGCGGTGGCCACCTTCAGCAGGGCGCCGTAGGCGGCCGGATCCGGATAAGGGGCCCAGAACGGGGTGATGTTGGGTTCGTTCCAGATTTCCCAAGTGTGCACGCCGAGAGGCCCATAGCGGGCGGCCGCGGCCGCGGCGAAGGAGGCGAACTGGGAAGGGTCCGCCGGCCCACAGCTCGCGATGGTGCACCCGGCCGGGCGTGCCCAGGCCGGGGTGAAGTCCAGTATCGGCAGGACAGACAGCCCGCGGGCCGTGGCCTGTTGAACGACAGCATCGTGCTTCGCCCAGGAGTAGGTCGAGGGTCCCATCGGCTGAATTTGTGACCAGGAGAAGTCGGTTCGGATCCAGCCCACCCCGAGAGCGGCGGCGTCGTCGAGCACGACCGCCCGCTGCGCGTCGGTGAGCCCCGGGAGGTAGCCACCCATGGAGATCCCGATGGGCAGTCGGGAGGGGGTGGGGGGCGGCGTGGTCGTGGGGGTTGTCAGTACCGTCGTTGAGGTCGTCGAGGTCGAGGTCGTCAACGCGGTCGTCGAGGTCGTCTCGACGGTGCTGGTGGTGGTCGAGGTCGACGTTCGCCTGGCCCTCCCGCCAGCTACCCCCGCAGAAGCGTCGGGCATGCCGCCGGCCAGCAAGACCACAGTAACGCCCACGTTTGCTGCGGCGAAGGCGCGTTTCGCCACGGCAATTTGTCCTATCGGTCGTGCTGGCCGGGCGGGCTCCTCCCGTCCTCACGTTGATATCGGTCACATGAGCCGTCGACTTGAGCAAAAATACGGGTTCTTCGCGAAATCCGGTGAAGCCCGGACCCTGACCGGAAAGTGGCTCTCCTGACCCTGGTGTGGACGGCCGGAGTCCGGATTCTGTTGTGATTGCTGGCTGAGACAGCCGTTCGGGGTATCCGCGCAGCGCGCACGGGCTGCAACCAAGGTTCACGGGCTTCCACACCTACGAACCAGGAGACCGTCAGCCCGTGCGCGCCACCGCAGCATTCAAGCGCCTCGTGCGCCTCGACGACGTCAACGTCACCGCCGTGGAGTTCCCAGACGGCAGGTGAGCCTCCGACTGGGGACAGGTCTCCTCCAGTGCCTCCGCCACCTTCCGGTGCAGGTGAGCGCGCCGGGTGGGGCCGAGCGCGTCATACAGCGAGTGGCGAACAAGGGCATGGGCGAAGCTGAACCGGCCGAGTCGGCCCGGCACTTCGATCACGAGAGCCGCAGCCTTGGCTTCGTCGAGGACGTCGAGCATGTCGGACTCGGTGAGACCGGTCGCCGCGCTGGCCAAGCCCAGATCGAACTCCATCCCGATCACTGCGGCGACCGGAAGGACACGGTTGACGTCGGGAGAGAGGCGCTGCAGCCGACGACCGATCACGGCTCGGACGCTCTCGGGAATGCCGACCTTGTCGAGATCCGACAGGCACAGCCTCCCGCCATCGACGGGCCCTGATTCCGCCAGATGACGCAGGATTTCGGTGACGAAGAACGGGTTGCCGTCTGTGTCCCTCCAGAGTGCCTTCGCGAGAGCGTCCCCGCTGCCGTCGAGCGGATGCCCGGCGGTGTGCTCGACCAGGCCCAGAACGTCCGCCTCGTGCAATCCCTCCAGGACGACTCGTTCCACGCCGTGTTCGCGGCCGAGGTCCGCCAGGACGTCCCACAGGGGGTGCGTCGGCGAGACGTCGGTGTGGCGGTGGGTAGCCACCAACAGCGCGGCCCTGGGCTCGACGGAGGCCACCAGGTAGCTGAACAGCAGCAGGGTCGGCTTGGTGGCCCACTGGAGGTCCTCGAGCACGAGCACGACCGGGGCGGTCTCCGACGCACGGGCCAGCAGGTTGGCCACGGCCTGGAACAGCTGGTAGCGCTCGG
>JAIVIH010000033.1 GCA_020200615.1 Actinomycetota bacterium
CCGGTAGCCCGTCGACGTCAGCCCCGTTGCAGGCCGGGCGTCCACCGCGCGACGGTTCATTAGCGGAGGGTACTTAGTCCTGGGAGCCGCCTTGCCCGATGTGACCGACGAGCTCTATGACGTCGACCTCGCCGACTTCGTGGCGAAGCGGAACGACTTGGTTCGCCGGCTGCGAGAGGCCGGTGACCGGGAGTTGGCCGCGGCGGTGGCCAAGCTCCGCCGCCCCACCCCGGCGGCCTGGGCCGTCAATCAGTTGTCTCGCCGTGAAAGAGCCCCGCTCGAAGCGTTGGTACGGCTGGGTGAGCAGCTGCGAAACGCCCAGGCCCAGGCTCTCGCCGGGGCGGCCGCCGATCTGCTCCGGGAAGCGGCCCGGGCTCGTCGCGATGCGATCGCCACGCTCGCAGACTCCGCGGTCGCGTTGCTGGCCGATCGGGGAGCCGGAGCGGACACCCACCGTCAGGAGGTCGCCGCCACTCTCGAAGCCGCGTCCCTGGACCCCCAGTCTGCGGGCGCCGTCCTTGAGGGCCGGCTCAGCGCGGCGCTGGAGCCACCGTCCGGCTTCGGTGAGCTCGACGTCGCCGTCGCCGCCCCGCAGCCCGAGGCCCCGCCACCGCCCGAGAGCGCCGAGCCGACCCGAAGCGAGCTCGATGACGCCGAGCGCGACGCGGCGGAGGCGCGTGAGCTGGCCAAGCACCTCGCGGCCGAGGCGCGCGCCGCGGTTCAGGAAGCAGAGCGACGGCAGCGTCAGGCGGACGAGGCTGCGGCCGAGGTCACCAAGCTCGAGCAGGCCCTCGACGAGGCTCGGCGCCCGGCCGATCTCGCCACTCAGAGCGCGAGCGAAGCCGCCAGTGCGGCGAAGGAGGCCGAGGCGGCGGCGGCCGACGAGGCCGAGCGCCTGCGGGTGGCCGAGGAGCGCGTCAGGGCGTTGACCACACGGCAGGCAGAGCCGAGGTAGTCCCCAACCGTTGCCTCTGAGGCGCGGTCAGAGCTGCCGCGACGACCACAGCACGGCGGCGAGGACTACCGAAGTGAGGCCGACCACGAGGCCGATGATCCATCCGGCGACGTCATTGGCGCCGAGTACCGCGCCCAGCGCTACCGCGATCCCGACTATCCCGCCCGTGGCCAGGACCCGCATGGAAACGCGTTCCATCTTGGTGCGGCGGCGGTCTCGCGCAGGGATCATGCCCTGAGGGTGGTCGGGGCGCTCCGGAACGATCGGGTCCTCGGAGGCGTCATACGGCGTCTCCGGGGTCACGTCGTCTCCACTCGCTGACTGGGTCCGCCGAGTTTCACGACCGGACTGTAACCCTCGCGCCGCGGCCAAGACCTCCTGGCCGAGCGACGCGCGCCGATGAATTCTCCCCCGCCGCTTCGTCTGTCGAGAGAAGACGCCACTCCAAACTCGAGGAGCCCGCTCATGAGCCCTGTGGACCTGGAACCGGCCACGCGCCGGATGGCCGACCTCATCAGCGGCCTTCCCGAGGAAGCGCTCGACCGGCCGACGCCGTGCCCGGCATACACCCTTGGCGACCTGGTCGACCACGTCGGCGGACTGGCCCTGGCCTTCACCGCGGCCGCGAGGAAGGCCACCAGCGAGACCGGCTCGCAGGCGCCCTCGGGCCACGCATCCCGCCTGGTCGACGACGGGCGAACCCGAATTCCCCGCGACCTAACGGCGCTGGCGGAGGCGTGGCGTGACCCCTCGGCGTGGAGCGGGATGACCGAGGCGGGGGGAGTCGAGATGCCCGGTGAGGTCGCCGGCCTCGTCACCCTCGACGAGCTCGTGATCCACGGTTGGGACGTGGCTCGCTCCAGCGGGCAGCCCTACGACTGCGACCCCGCACTTCTCGAGGCGGTACACGGCTTCGTCGCCCAGTTCTCCGTCCCCGGCCAGGAGGCGGGACGGGAAGGTCTCTTCGGCCCCGTAGTCCCGGTTCCGGACGACGCCCCGCTCCTCGATCGCGTCATCGGGCTGACGGGGCGTGACCCAGCCTGGTCTACGAGCCTGGCCTCGTGAACGCCGGACTCGGATGGGGCTCAGTCGACCAGCCAGACGGGTTCGTCCGGACCAAGGTTCAGGCTCGTCGGCCCCGTGAGGTGATGCTCACAGGTGATCTGGATCCTGTCGTAGAGGTTCCCGAAGAAGCCGTAGATCGGGACCCGCTGGATCTGCCGGGCGGTGTACCGCGCGTCGACTCTGGGATCGGAGGATCCGTACGTCTGGCGGTAGAAAACGTCACCCACCCGCAGCTCCGAAGCCGTCGTCTGCGTCACGGCCCCAGTATTCGCGAAGCCGCCCGGAGAGGCAACACCGAACGATAGGAGGAACCGATGGCGAAGGTGATCGCGGGCATGACCACGTCAATCGATGGCTTCGTCGCTGATCGCGACGGCAGCATTGATCGCCTCTACCCCGACCTGGCCGCCCTCCAAGGCTCCGCCTACATGTCGGTCCGAGAACCAGCCTCCGCTTCAGGGTGGAGAGGTAAAAGTAACGAAGTAGAGGCATCGGTCGAGGCGCGCATGACGCTCGTGCAATGGTCGATACTTGTTCGGTGGAGACCCGGCGGTCTGAGGTTTTCCTTTCCTACAACAGCGCCGAACGGTCGGTGGTGCAGACGCTCGCCGAGCGCCTCCAGCGGGATGGGATTCGGCCGTGGTGGGACCGATGGAACCTCCTACCCGGGCAAGCGTGGCAACGGGAGATCTTTCAGGCCTTGCGGGACGTCGCCGCCTGCGCGGTCCTGGTCGGACCGTCGGGACTCGGCGAGTGGGCTCGTCCGGAGATGGAGGTGGCACAGGACCGGGCCGTCAAGGACCCCGATTTCCGAGTCTTCCTCGTGCTGCTGCCGGGGGCGCCCCCGCTCACGGATCCGAGCTTCGACTTTCTGAGGACCCGCACGTGGGTCGATCTTCGGCCCGGCGTCGGCGACCCCGACGGTTACCAGGACCTCATCGCGGCCATAACCGGCCTAGCTCCGATCCGTGAGACGGGAACCGCCGAGCGCGACAACGTCTGTCCGTACCGGGGCATCGAGGCGTTCGACGCCGAGCACGAGGAGTTCTTCTTCGGCCGGCGCGAGGACACGACGCGGGTCCTGGAAGCGTTGCGCACCAGTCGCTTCCTCGTCGTGCTCGGCCCGTCGGGGAGTGGGAAGAGCTCGCTGCTGAAGGCGGGCGTCGTCCCTGCGCTCGGCAAGGGGGCTCTACCCTCCAGCGAGTCCTGGCCCGTCATCCTGTTCAGGCCCGGCGCCCGACCGCTCACGACGTTGGCGGCCAAGCTCACGAAGGCTTTTCCCGGCCGCTCGATCAAGGAGACGCTGAAGGAGCTCGGCGACGATCAAAGAAGCCTCGACTTGACCGCGGTCGTCAGCCTGGAAGGCCGGGACCCCCAGGAACGGGTTGTCGTGCTCGTCGACCAGCTCGAGGAGATCTTCACCGTCTGCCGGGACGAGGAGGAGCGCAAGGGCTTCCTGGCCAACCTCCTCTATGCCGCCACGATCCCCGGAGGGCGCGTCATCGTCCTCCTCGGAATGCGCGCCGACTTCTACCAGCGGTGTGCCGCCTACCCCGAGCTTCGAGCCCTGGTGGCGCGCCATCAGTTCCTCGTTGGCCCACTCAGTACCGAAGACCTTCGCGACGTGATCGTGGAGCCGGCTCGACGAGTCGGTCTCGAGCTCGAGGTCGGCCTCGTGGAGACGATCCTTGGTGACGTCGAGGACCGGCCGGGCACGCTGCCGCTCCTCGAGTACGTCCTGCTCGAGGTGTGGAAACGCCGGCGCGGCCGGATGATGACCTTGGAGGGTTACGTCGCCAGCGGGGGGGTTGAGGGAGCACTGGCCAAGCGAGCCAACGACATCTACCGGAGCTTCACTCCCACCCAGCAGAACGTCGCCCGACGCGTCCTTCTCCGACTGACCCAGCCAGGTGAGGGCACCGAGGACACTCGGCGGCGGGCGGAGATGAACGAGCTCGTCACCTCCACCGAAGAGGAGAGCGACCTGGAGGCGGTGGTGAACCGCCTCGCCGAGGAGAGGTTGCTTACGGCGAGCCGTGACGCGGCCTCCGGCGAGCGGATGGTCGACATCACCCACGAGGCTCTCATCCGAGGATGGGACGAGCTCCGGCGCTGGATCGACGACGAACGGGAGTCACTGCGGGCGCTACGCCGGCTTACCGACGCTGCCTTCGAGTGGGAGCGCCACGAGCAGAACGAGAGCTACCTGTTCCGCGGGCTGCTGCTCCAGGCTTGGGAAGGCAAGAACCTCGGTGGCCTCAACGAGCTCGAGCGCAAGTTCCTGGACGCCAGCCGCGCCCTCGCGGTGAGGGAGCTGGAGGCCGATCGCCGGGCCGCGAGACGGCTACGGCGCTTGGCCGCGGGGCTGGCCATCTTCCTCTCGGCCTCCCTCGTGCTGGCCGCGCTGACTCTCGTGCGGGAGAACGCGGCGCGCGCCGAAGCGCGGCGGGCGACCTCCCGGCAGCTGGCATCCCAATCCATCGCCCAGATCGACGAGAGTCTCGACCGTTCGCTCCTGCTGGCGATCGAAGCGTTCGAACTGGAAGACACGACCGACGCCCGGAGTGCGCTCCTCACTGCCCTGGAGCACGGCCAGCCGCTTTCGACCTTCCTGCACGGCCACTCCGAAAGCGTGGAAGCCGTGGCCTTCGCGCCGGATGGGAGAACACTGGCTTCGGCGGGGGTCGACAAGACGGTTCTCCTATGGGATCTGCCTGGCGGCGAGCTGCGGTCCAGGCTCCAAGGCCATGACGACGCCATCTCCAGCCTCGCCTTCGCCCCCAACGGCTCGGTCATGGCGACCGGAAGCCGGGACAAGACCGTCCGGCTTTGGGATGCCGCCACTGGCCAGCAGATCGGCGAGCCCCTCCTAGGACACTCGGGATGGGTCACGAGCGTGGCCTTCAGCCCCGATGGGACGCTCCTGATCTCTGGGGCCGAAGACAATCTCGTCGTCGTATGGGACGTCGCCGCACGTCGCCCGGTCGGAGAGTTCACGGGGCACCCGGGACCGGTGACAGCTATCGCATTCGGCCCCGACGGCAGGACGGTGGCGTCGGCGGCCGAGAACGACGTCATCCTGTGGGACGTTCAATCGCGCACGGCGCGAAGGCACCCGCTGAGCGGTCACAGCCAACGTGTCGCCAGCGTTGCCTTCAGCGACGACGGGAGGTCAGTCGCAAGCGCCGGCGACGACCGCACCATCGTGCTCTGGGACTTTGAGACCGGAGACCGCCGCCGCGTCCTCGCCGGCCAGGAGAGCGCCATCAGGGACGTGGCCTTCAGCCCCGACGGCAGGACGCTGGCCTCCGCCGGCGCCAATGGGGAGATTCGCAGCTGGGACCTGGGCCCGGGGGAGCAGGCTCAGCGGCGCATGCGGGGCCACCACGGCTCGGTGAGGAGCGTCGCCTTCAGCCGAGACGGTGGGACGCTGGCATCGGGCAGTGCCGATGGAACGGCCGCCCTGTGGGACATGCGGCGCCCCAGCCCCCTGGTCGACAACCTCGGAGGACATTCAGACCGGGTGACCGGCGTCAGTCCCAGCCCCGACGGCAGGAGCGTGGCCACGGGCAGCGGGGATGGGACGGTCCGGCTGTGGGACGTTGGGGCCGTGCGGGCCCAAGGCGGATGATCACCAGTGTGGCCTTCAGCCCGGACGGCGAGACGCTGGCATCTGGCGACGCTGAAGGAACATTGCGGTTGTGGGACGTGGGAGGCGGGCGCCCTCGGGCGGAGTTGCGGGGACACACTCAGGCGGTCACCAGCGTCGCCTTCAGCCCTGACGGGAAGACGCTGGCGTCGGCTGGCGATGACGCCGCGGTCACCCTCTGGTCTGTAGAGAACCGGCGGCAGGTAGCGGTGCTCCGCGGTCACCGAGCGGAGGTCAAGGGCGTCGCATTCAGTCCGGACGGGAAGACCCTCGTGTCGGGCAGCTTCGACCAAACCATCGTCCTGTGGGACGTCCGGGCTCGACGAGAGCGAAAGACTCTGCACGCGACGAACCTTGTCCGAAGCGTGACCTTCCATCCGCAGGGACGGATCCTCGCCACGGGTGGGGTCGATGGTTCTTTGACGCTTTGGGACGCCGAGCGCGGGAGCCGTATCGGCCGGCCTTTCCCTGCCCACCAGGCCACGGTGACTGGGGTGACCTTCACCCGGTCCGGCTCTCTGCTGGCATCGGCCAGCGGGGACACCACCGTGGGGATCTGGGACACGAGCCCCGAATCATGGAGAGCGCGGGCCTGCACGATGGCCAATCGGGTACTCACGCGAGAGGAGTGGGCGCAGTTCGTCGGCGAAGAGAAGCCCTACCGGCCTGCGTGCGCACCGGCGAAAGCCGTTGACACAACTGCGTCTGGGTGAGAGCTCGGCCGAGCAATTTTCGAGGAGATTCTGCCGTTCGGGAAATTCTCGGAACTCGGAGCGAGTTGATCTGTAGGGTTCATTCAGAAGCGAAGCCGGGAAGTGGAGGTCCCAATGCGGCGGGGCTCTTTGCGACTGCTGATCATCTCGTTGGTCTTGATCCTGCTTGCCGTCGGGTGCGGCGGAGACGGCGACGACGCCGTCGTCGGTGCCGGAGGGCGGAGCCAAGCAGGCGATCAAGAGGGCTCTCCGACCGCCCCCGACGCCGGTGGCTCACGGCCCTCGGACTCCGGTCGGGATGGCGCGTCGGGTGGGGATGGGCCCTCCCCGAGCCAGAGCGGTCAGGCCGGCCAAGGTGGCGGTCGCTCGGGCGGGGTACCACCAACGACGAGGCCCCAGGCCGGAGGCGGTTCAGCCAACGGGGCTTCGGGGCCCGGCCCGGTGGCGACGACGTCACCCACCATCGGGCCTCCGGATCAGCCCCAGGAGACAGGGGTGGAACTCATCCTCGGGACTCCGCCCGTGGCCGTGGTGCGGGCGGACAAGGTCGACGAGTGCACTGGTCGGGCGAGTGTCACCGTGCGGGCCAATGAACCGGTAAACGTGTTCTTCCGGTGGTATTTCCACCCCAAGCAGGACCCGTCTCGCAAGCGACTGGTCAAGACGAACGTCCACGGCGTCGAGCCGAGCGGGACCGGGCGTAACGTCGTCGACGCTTTCACCTTCGCGCCGAGCGGCGATGACCTCCTCGTCGAGTTCTCCACGTCGTCCAGGCCCACCAAGGGGGACCTCACGGGGACTTCGGGCGCGGCGTGCGGCTAAACCAGGTACGTGGCAAGGGGAATGGGCGATCCATACTGAGTTGACCGGCAACTCGTCACCGACTGCGCCTTTGCTCCTCGGCATCGACGTCGGCACGTCGCGCACCAAGGCAGTCTTGGTCGACGAGCAGGGCCGGGAGGTGGCCTGGGCCGCGATCGCCACCCCGTTCGCCAGCCGGGACGGACGGGTCGAGATGGAGGTAGACGCCCTCTGTGGCCGCCTGCGCGATGTGCTCGTCGACCTGGGCGACGAGCGTGGACGGGTCGTCGCCGTAGGGCTCGCAGGCATGGCCGAGAGCGGTGCCCCGCTCGACAGTGGAGGGAAGGCCCTAGCACCGGTCATCGCCTGGCACGACGACCGTGGTGACGAGGTGGTGTCTCGGCTCGAGCGTCATTTCGGGACCGACCTGGAGCTGCGTATCGGCCAGCGGGTCCGCACGGTCCTCACCGTCGCCAAGCTGGGATGGCTGATCGAGCACGGCGTGACTGCGACGG
>JAIVIH010000497.1 GCA_020200615.1 Actinomycetota bacterium
AGTTTTTTCGTCTGAGCGACGCTGGATGGAGCGGTCTACCTGAGCCCGAGAGTGCAATGGCCGTCCACGAACGGCGTCTCGCCATGGGCAGCTACAGCTAGAACCCTGAGCAAGGCCGAATCTGCGTCGTGGACAGGACGGCGTCCGGCGCGGGGGAGGCCGCCGCCGGGCTGTCAGCCGCTTACTCCCCCCATGCACCGAGCGAACACGGTTGGCTCCCGCCGAATGATCGACGGCCGTAGGCGCGACTCGAGGTGCTGGAAGGTGACCGTCGTAGTCTCGGGCCGTGTCGGAGGACCTTCACGAGGTGCCTGCCAGCGCCTGGGTGCCGCGCACCATGTTCGTCCGGCCGCTTCCGGCGAAGGATGCGGTAATCGATCCGGTCTCCTCGACCGGGTCGAAGGATCGCTGGCTGATGTGCCGTTCACCCTGATCGCCGCCGATGCGGGTGCCGGCAAGACGACCCTGGCGGCCGCGGCGGTCAACCGTGTGACGGCGCCGGTCGCCTGGATTTCCCTCAACGAGCCCGACGACGACCCTCAGACGTTCCCCCAGCTCCTCGTCATGGCGCTCGATGTCGTGGTTCCCGGTGGCTGCCCGTCGGCCGCCCAGCTCCGGCGGGTCAAGGTGATCGGCCGGCTCCCGGGCGAGCGCACCTGCCTGGGCCTCGTCTGGACGGTGCTGGACCGGGCCAGCCGAGGCTGGAGGGGAGTCGTGATGACACCCGTCGCCGTCCGCCAGCTACAGGAGCTGCGCCGACAGTTGTTCAGCCCATCCGTCGTAGAGGAGGTGCCGACCGACCCACCCTGGCTAGGCCGGTACGGCGGAAGACCTTCAGGAACGCGCTCGCAAGCCCGAGTTCTCGTAGGGCGGGCGCGGGGAGGCTCCGCCGCCCGGGGATCGGGTCCGCGGGTGCCCGATGTTCTCAGGACGCCCACTACCCCGCACAGGCGGCTCGCCGCAGGGCGTCAAGCCACCGGCGCCGCCGGTCGCTCGCTGAATCCGCTGCTCAAGACTCCGATCCAGACGAGAACGGCGGCCAGCGGCGGCACGATGACCCAGAAGAAGACCAGGGCCGGAATCGTCGCGAGCAGGATCAGAGCGTCGCCGACTCCTCGGTCGAACGGGCGACGCATCAGCCCCAGGAACATGGCCGAACCGAACGCCAGCAACAGGCTGCTACCGACGATGCGCCCGCCCCAGTTGCTGGCCTCGAAGATCGTGCCGATGCCACTGACGACCATCATCAGACCCAGCAGCCCGGCGACGGGCGCCCACCAGGCCTGCACGACCGCTCGCCACGGCCCCGCACGCTTCCCGTGCCCAAGGGAGGCGAACTGCCGGCGCTGCGTGAAGGCAACGGCGAGGACGGCAACCCCCACGATGGGGGCGGCAAGACCGCCGAAGCCGATGGCGACGGCG
>JAIVIH010000243.1 GCA_020200615.1 Actinomycetota bacterium
CACGTCGCGGACCAACCCCTACAAGATCGACGGCGGATCCGAGCGGGTCATCGAGAACCTCCGGGAGGAGCGGGTCGACGCCCTGATCGCCATCGGAGGAGAGGACACCCTCGGCGTGGCCGACAAGCTGGTGGGCGAGGGCGTGAGCGTGGTCGGCGTCCCCAAGACCATCGACAACGACCTCTCGGCCACGGAGGTGACGTTCGGGTTCGACACCGCGGTCCAGATCGCCAGCGACGCCATCGACCGTCTCCACACGACGGCCGAGTCACATGACCGGGTGATGGTCGTCGAGGTCATGGGCCGCCACGCCGGTTGGATCGCCACCCACGCCGGTATCGCCGGCGGAGCGGCCGACATCCTGATCCCCGAGGAGCCCTTCGACATCGACGAGGTGGCCGACGGACTTCGCCGCCGTCACGAGCGGGGGCGGTACGCGTCGATCGTGGTGGTGGCCGAGGGGGCGGTCCCCAAGGAGGGGACCATGGTCACCCAGGACGAGGAGGAGGTCGACCAGTTCGGCCACGTCCGTCTTGGCGGGATCGGCACCCAGGTGGCCCGGGAGATCGAGAAGCGCACCGGCTTCGAAACCCGGGTGACGATTCTCGGGCACATCCAGCGGGGCGGGACGCCGACCGCGTTCGACCGGATCCTGGCCACGCGGTTCGGAATTGCCGCCATCGACGCGGTGCACGACGGGGCCTTCGGGCAGATGGTGGCCCTGCAGGCCGGCCACATCGTGCGGGTTCCACTGGCCGAGGCCGTGGCCGAGATCAAGACCGTGGACGCCGACCTCTACCACGGGGTGGCCCACGTTTTCTCGGGCTGACCTCTCCCTTACCCGGGGCGGGCCAGGTGGTGGAGGGCGATGGCGGCGGCCGTGGCCACGTTCAGCGAGTCGACGCCGGGCGCCATGGGGATCCGGACCCGGCGGTCGGCGGCGGCCAGGGCGCGCTTCGACAGTCCACCACCCTCGGCACCCACCAGGAGGGCCTGCTTCGGCCCCCGTCCGACCACATCGATGTCCTCGGCGCCGGGCGAGGGGGTGAGAGCGAGGACCTCGTAGCCCAGGGCCTGGAGGGCACCGATGGAGGCCGGCCAGTCCATCCGGGCGAAGCGCATCCGCAGCACCTGGCCCATCGACACCCGGATCGATCGCCGGTAGAGGGGATCGGCGCACGTCGGGTCGAGGAGCACGGCTCCGGCGCCGAAGGCGGCCGCATTCCGGAACAGGGCCCCGAGGTTCTCGTGGTCGTTCACGCCCTCGACCAGCACGAGGAGGCCGGCCAGTCCATCCGGGCGAAGCGCATCCGCAGCGCCTGGCCCATCGACACCCGGATCGATCGCCGGTAGAGGGGATCGGCGCACGTCGGGTCGAGGAGCACGGCTCCGGCGCCGAAGGCGGCCGCATTCCGGAACAGCGGCGAGGTTGGTGTACTCCCAGACCCGTTCGTCGGAGGGATCGTCGACGGGAACGATCTCGGCCACCCGACGATCATCCCCCGTCCCGCCGCCCGGGCCGCCCGAAGGTGACGTGCCGAGTCTCCGGGAGGCTGGTAGGACTGAGTGATGGCTGCTGACACGTCGGTGCACGAGGGGACGTCCGTCGACGCCGACACCCTCCTCCTCGAGCTGGTCGCCACCCCCGAGGGCCGGGCCGACCCGTACCCTCGCTACGCTGCCTTGCGCGCCCAAGCCCCGGTGCACCGCAGCGCGCTGGGCTTCTGGGTGGTCACCCGCTACGACGACTGCCAGGCTGTGCTCCGTGACCACCGTCTGGGCAAGGACTTCTCCGGCGCGGCCAACGCCCTGGGCATCACCGAGGAACAGCAGGCCGAGCAGTCCGCGTTCCGGGGCGACCACTCCAACATGTTGTTCGCCGATCCTCCCGACCACACCCGGCTCCGGGGTCTGGCCAACCGGGCGTTCACCCCCCGGAGGGTGGAGGCGCTGCGTCCCCGGGTGGTGGCCCTGGTCGACGAGCTCCTGGACGGGTTCGAAGGGGACGAGGTCGACGTCATGAGTGCCCTCGCCTTCCCGTTACCGGTCACCGTCATCGGCGAGATGCTCGGTGTGCCCCGTGAAGATCGGGCCCAGTTCCAGCCTCTGGTCCGGGCCAGCACGGCCGTGCTGGAGCTGTCCATCACCCCCGAGGCCCTGTCGGCCGCCACTGCCGCCAGCGAGACCATGG
>JAIVIH010000034.1 GCA_020200615.1 Actinomycetota bacterium
CCTGTGGCTGTGTCCCACCCATCACCGCCTGGTCCACGAGCGGGGCTGGCGCATCACCGGCAACCCCGGCGGCCAGGTCACCTTCGTCCGTCCCGACGGGAGGCCGCTGGCCACCGGCCCACCCCCGCTTGCCGCCGACGTGCGCCACCGCTTCCTGGAATGAACCGGGGCTCAGCCTTCTCAGGCGACCTTGACGTCGCCGAAAAGGGCCCACGCCTTCACCTTCACGGACTGGGCCGGTGGCTGTGGGGTCACCGATGACCTCGCTGCGCTTGCTGCCGAACAGGGCCATGCCGGTGACCTCGACCCGGCTGCCGGGCGGCACCATCACCCGCACGTCACCGAACCCGGCCACGGCCCGGACCGTGATCTCGTCCCCGGGGGCGGTCCCCCCGCGCATGTCGAGAGTGCTGTCGCCGAAGACCCCTACCGCCCAACGTGCGTCGTTGTCGCTCATCGTTCCCGTTCCTTGGTTCTGGGAGCCGCAGCTCGTTTGCTTGGCTCGATCATGAACGGGTGGAGGAGCCGTGTCGTCGTCCGAATGGACGATGGTGGCGTCGTCAGATCCGCCGACGCGTGAATCGCTCGCCCCGGCGATGACGGGCAGGGCCTGCCAGCGCATGCTCACGTCCACACCACAGCGGAGGTTGATCGTGGACAACATGATCGAGGTAAGCGGGCTGCGGAAGATCTACGGGCACCTGGTGGCTGTGGACGACGTCTCCTTCAGCGTCCGCCGGGGAGAGATCTTCGGCATCCTGGGCCCGAACGGCGCCGGCAAGACGACGACGGTGGAGTCCATCGCCGGCCTGCGGCGCCCGGACGGCGGCACCGTGCGAGTGCTCGGCCTCGACCCGCAGCGGGACGGCCGGCGGCTAAAGCCGAGCGGCTCTGCGACCGCCTGGCCATCATCGACCAGGGCCGCATCGTGACCCAGGGAACGCCCGAGAAGCTCGCCGAGATCCACCCTTGCGACCTCGGATCCGAGAAGGCGACCCTCGAGGACATCTACCTCGCGCTTACAGCAACGGCGTCCGTGACCAGAGACAGGAGTCCCCGATGACCGTGGCATGGAAGATGACCAAGACCGAGCTCAAGCTGTTCCTGCGAGACCCCATGGCTGCCTTCTTCACTCTCGTGTTCCCGCTCATGATGCTGTTCCTGTTCGGCAGCGTCTTCGGCAACGAGCCCGATCCCGACCTTGGTGGCCGGGGCCAGGTGGACGTTTCGGTGCCCGGCTACATCGGCGTCATCATCGCCACCACCGCGATCATGGGCCTGCCCATCAACCTCGCCTCCTACCGGGCGGGGAGGATCCTGCGCCGTTTCCGGGCCACGCCTCTTCGCCCCTCGGTCGTCCTGGGCGCCCAGGTGGCGGTGGGAGCCCTGTTCACCACCCTTGGTTCGGCGCTGCTGGTGTTGGCGGGCCACCTCTTCTTCGGTCTCCACCTTCCCGATCAGCCAGTGGTCGTCCTGGGTGCGTTCCTGCTCAGCGCGGCCAGCATCTACGCCCTCGGCTTCATCCTGGCGAGCATCCTGCCCAACGCCCGCACGGCCCAGTCCGTGGGCATGGTGGTCCTGTTCCCGATGATGTTCCTCTCGGGTGCGGCTCTGCCTCGGCCGCTCCTGTCCGAAACGATCCAGGACGTGGGCCAGGCCTTGCCTCTCAGCCATGTGGTCACCCTGATGGACGACGCCTGGACCGGTGCCGGATGGAACGTGGGCGCGGCTCTGGTTCTGGCCGGGGTCATGGTCGCCGGCGTCGCTCTCTCGGCCCGCCTGTTCCGCTGGGAATAGGCTCGGGCTCTGGGCTCGGGGCCGGGTGACTGTGCACGCGTGGGAGAGGTGGGCACCCGCCTGGCACGGAGCGTTCTTCCTCCTGCTCGGGCTGAGCTCGGTTCTGGCCCTGGCCGACCCGCACACTTCCTGGGCCCGGCGGGGCGCGATCCTGGCCCTGGCCGTTCCCCTCGCCGGGTGGTACTGGGGGTGGGCGGTCCGCGGACCGATCTGGAACCGGCCCTTCCTGCATGTCCTCGCCTACCTCGCCGGCGCTGCGACGCTATGGGTCCTTCTGCTCTTGTTGCACGAGGCCTTTTTCATCCTCGCCTTTAGCGCCTACGCCCAGGTCTTCGGCTTCCTCCCGTCGCCGCGCTCAGCCATTCCGGGAGCCGTGGTTCTCACCACGGTGCTGCTGGTGATGCAGGGCACGAAGTCGGAGAAAGCGACACCAGGTCCTTTCGTTGTCGCCGTGGCCGCCGCCGGAGCGGGCATCCTCCTGTCGCTGTGGGTCGACGCCATCATGCGCCAGAGCCAGGACCGCCATCGCCTGATCGAGGAACTGGAGGCGACGCGAGCCGAGCTGGCCGTGGCCGAGCGCCAGGCCGGCACGCTCGGCGAGCGCCAACGTCTGGCCCGTGAGATCCACGACACGTTGGCTCAGGGCGTCACCAGTGTCGTGACGCTCCTGGAAGCCACGGAAGCCGAGCTGGCCCCCGGACAGGACGTGGCACGCCGGCACCTGGGCCATGCCCTTCGCACCGCCCGAGACACGCTCGCCGAGGCCCGTCGCTTCGTCTGGGCCCTCCAGCCGAAGGCACTCGATCGCGGCTCGCTGGCCGAGGCCTTGGGACGGCTGGCCGAGACTCTCGCCGACGAGACCGGCATGACCGCGCGCCTCCTCGTGACCGGCCCGCCCCAACCGCTGTCCGCCCAGGCTGAGATCGCCCTGCTGAGGGCCGCTCAAGAAGGCACGGCCAACATCCGCAAGCACGCTCGGGCGACGGAAGCGGTACTTACCCTTTCGTACCTGGACGACCGGGCGATCCTCGACGTGAGGGACGACGGCCGCGGTTTCGACGCCGCAGCCGTCGCCGCCGGCGGCCCCCGGGCCGAGGTGGCCGGTGGGCTGGGCCTGCCCGGGCTGAAGGCGCGCCTGGCCATGCTCGGGGGCGGCCTGGACGTGGAGAGCACACCGGGGGAGGGGACAGTGCTCGTGGCTCAGGTGCCGATCGGGGCTGCCGGTCCCGGTCCAGAGAGCGGTGCGGTGGCATGAGCCAGCCCATCCGGGTGGTCGTCGTCGACGACCACCCCGTCGTGCGGACCGGGGTTCGAGGGATGCTCGCCAGCCAGGCCGAGTTCGACGTGGTTGGTGAGGCCTCCGACGGCGAAGAGGCGATCATCTTGGTGGAGGAGGTTCACCCGGATGTCGTGCTCATGGACCTGCGAATGCCCAGAGTGGACGGGGTGGAGGCCACGAAGCGGATTCGGGCCGAGCATCCCGACGTCCAGGTTCTCGTCCTCACCACCTACGACACCGACGAGGACATCGTGCGGGCCGTCGAAGCCGGCGCCGTCGGTTACCTCCTGAAGGACTCTCCCCGCGAAGAGCTGTTCCGGGGGGTGCACGCCGCCGCTCGGGGCGAGTCACTGCTGGCGGCGGCGGTCGCGTCCCGTCTCATGGGAAGGATGCGAAAACCAGCCGGTCAGTCGCTGAGCCCCCGGGAGCTGGAGGTCTTGACGTTGGTGGCCGAGGGAAGACCGAACAAGGACATCGGGCGGAGGCTCTACATCAGCGAGACCACCGTGAAGACCCACCTGGCCCACATCTTCACCAAGCTGGGCGTCGACGACAGGACGGCGGCGGTCACCGTCGCCCTCGACCGGGGCATCATCCGGTTGAAGGGATGAGTCTCCCTGAGCCCCTAGGTCTCGTAGGACAGGAGATCGCCCGGATGGCAGGCGAGGGCCTTGCACAGCGCCGCCAGGGTGGAGAACCGGACGGCTCGGGCTCGGCCGTTCTTGAGTACCGACAGGTTGACGACAGTGATGTCGACCTGATCGGCGAGCTCGGTCAGGGTCATCCCCCGCCGTTCGAGAATCTCGTCGAGGTGCACGGCGATTCCCGATTCGGACAGTGACGCCACCCTCAGACCGTGCCCTCGACGTCAGCACGCAGGCGCGCGCCGTGAGCGAACACCTCGGCCAGCACGAACACACCGAGGCCAGCCACGGGGCCAGCGCCGGGGAGAGTGAAACCGCTTCCCAGCTCGCCGACGGTCGAGGTGGAGGCCAGCCACTGGTCGCACGCTCGCGACGCCAGCGTCGCGATCGGCGCGCCGACCACGAGCAAGAAGCCGATGGCCCGTAGCCGGCGGACGTTGGCGGCGGTGAACGGATCTCCGTCTCGCACGGAGCGCGAGAGGAGGCGAAGCAACCAGAGCATGACGACGACCAGTGACACGGCGATGAGGTCGCGCCCCAGGGCGACGAAAACCTGGTTGGGGCGGGCGTCTTCGATGCGGACGGTTACGGGAACCGTCTCAGGCCGTTCCACCTCGGATGGAAGGGCGCCACTTCGTCGGCTTCCACTTCCTGGTGGACGGCGAGGTCGCGGCCGCCGCGGATGGCGCCGTCAAGGGCGGAGCCCACGAGGAAGACACCGAAGACGATGCCGGCGACGAGGAACAAGGTGGCCGCGTTGGTCATGAAGATGGTGGCACGCGACGTCGGGATCTCGGCCACGGGGCCACCGAGCCCAGATCCAGACCACCAACGAGTGCTCGTGCCGCGGCGCGGGCCGCGGAAGTGAGGCGGAAGTGCGGTCGGGCCGGCGTCCTCTGGGCGCTGGCCCTAGTCGACTATCGGCCCCGCGTGAACCTCCAACCGGCGCCGGCAACCGCGAAGATAACGAAGAGGATCAGGAGCCAAATCAAGAATTCCATGTGTTCACTGTTCCCTTTTTATGTGGGTCGAAACGGGGATATCCAACGACTTTCTGTCATTTGCGAAACAGCCACCGATCCCCAGCCCAGGGGCAGGCGAGGTTGGGGATCGGTGGCACCGCGCCTGCCTCGCGGGGGGCGGGCGGCACGGGAGCTTGGCGGTACACCTTTCGGGGATTCATCCGGCTTGCCGGCGGCGATCGGCGAGCCAGGCACGGCGTAGCCGCCGTCGCTCGTCCTCGGTGGTACCGCCCCATATTCCGGCTTCCTGATTGGTTTCAAGGGCGAACTGCAGGCAGGAGTCGGGGACGGGGCAGGTCTGGCAGATGGCTTTCGCCGCTTCGATTTGCTCGATCGCCACCCCCGTCCCACCGGCAGGGAAGAACAGGTCGGGGTTGGTGAGACGGCAACTGGCCCGCTCGCGCCAGTCCGCCTCGACTCCTGTCCCGAATCCGTTCTGCTGGCGGATCATCACGCGCCCCACCCCCTCAACGCCGAAATATCAACTGACGCTGCCGGGGTCCGGGGCAGGTAGGGCATGAATGCGCTCTACCGGACGATTGCCCCTATAGGGGCACTCATCCCACGATCATGAACGTATTCCCGTTAGGGGCGACTGTCAACCAGGCGGTTCCGCTAATGCGGGGGTAGGTTCCACCTGCTAACCGTCGAAGGAGAAAGCCGTTGTCCGAGTCCAAGGAGTTGCTGGGCGCCTACCTCAACGACCATCTCGCCGGTTCCTCCGCTGGCGCCGAGCTGGCGGAGACGATCCTGCAGGACAGCGAAGGGACGCCCCTGGGGTCGATGATGGCGACCCTCCTGGCCGAGATCCAGGCCGACCGGACCACCCTCGTCGATCTCATGGACCGGCTCGGGATTGCCCGGAGCACGATGAAGCGGGATCGAGGGCAAGCGGCTGCTCTGGCAGGCCCTCAAGTCCATCGAGGGCACCGAGCCCGAGCTGGGGGCCACGGACCTGGGCGACCTCATCGACCGGGCCCTCCGGCAGCGCCAGGACCTGGAACCCTTCCGGGTGGCCATGGCCGGGACCGCCTTCGGGCGTAGCTGAAGCACCCGGAAGTACTCCGGCTGCCGTAGGCGAGGAACAGCCCGCCGTCCGATGACGGGCCGGTCGGGGGTGGCTTACCGTGAATCCGTGAGCCAAAGGACCGATCGGCGTGCCGATCAGGGCCGGACGCTCGACCTGAGCGTTGCGGCACGGGTGGCCGCCCTCCAGCTTGTCGGGACCTTCTTCGCCAGCCGTGGCCAGGTCGGGGAGAGGAAGGCGTTCGACGTCGTGGCCTTCCTCCTGCTGGCCGCCGGCCCCGCAGCCCTCGTCTGGCGCCGCCGCCGCCCGGACCTGGTCGTCTGGGCCGTCGTGGTGACGACGGTGGCGTACTACGTCCTCGACTATCCCTACGGCCCCGCGTTCGTGGCCCTGGTGGTGGCGCTCTACTCGGCGGTGACGACCGGTTACCGGGTGGCGGCCTGGGTGGCCGCGGGTGCCGGCTACCTCTCCTACCTCGCCCTCGACGGGCAGTTGGGCCCGGAAGGGGCACCCAGCCTGACCCATGCCGGCGCCGTGGCCGGCTGGTTCCTCGTGGTCCTGGTGGGTTCGGAAGTGGGCAAGGCGAGACGGGAGCGGGCGGCCGAGGAGGCCCGCTCGAAGTCGGAGGAGGCCCGCCGGAGGGCCAGTGAGGAGCGTCTGCGGATCGCCCGGGAGCTGCACGACGTGGTCGCCCACAACATCTCGCTGATCAACGTGCAGGCGGGCGTTGCCCTCCACCTCATCGACGAGCAGCCGAACCAGGCCCGAACCGCGCTGGCCGCCATCAAGCAGGCCAGCAAGGAGGCCCTCGGCGAGCTGCGGTCGGTGCTGGACGTGCTCCGTCAAGGCGACGACGGGGCGCCGCGCGCCCCGGCGCCGGGGCTGGACGACCTCGACGACCTGGTGGGGCGGACCCGGGCTGCGGGACTGGAAGTGCACGTCGAGGTGGACGGGACGCCAGGTCCGCTCGGGTGGGGGGTCGAGCTGGCTGCGTACCGGATCGTCCAGGAGGCCCTCACCAACGTCGCCCGCCACGCCGGCCCCGCGGTGGCCACGGTACGGGTGACCCATGGGGAGGGGGCCGTGGTCGTGGAGGTCGACGACAACGGAAAGGGGCCAGGGGTGGCCGGCCCTTCCGAGGGCGGGAACGGGCTCAGCGGCATGCGGGAGCGGGTGGCCGCCCTGGGTGGGCGGTTCGAGGCCGGAGCGCGGCCCGAAGGAGGCTTTCGGGTGCGGGCGTGGCTGCCGGTGGACCCGCAGCCATGATCCGGGTCCTGCTGGCCGACGACCAGGCCCTCGTACGGGCCGGCTTCCGCGCCCTGCTCGACGCCCAGGACGACATCGAGGTGGTGGGGGAGGCGGGCGACGGCGAGGAGGCCGTCCGGATGGCCCGGAGGCTCGTGCCCGACGTCGTGCTCATGGACATCCGGATGCCGGGCCTGGACGGCCTGTCCGCCACCCGTAGCATCGCCGCCGACCCGCGCCTGGAGGCGGTCCGGATCGTCATCCTCACCACCTTCGAGCTCGACGAGTACGTCTTCGAGGCCCTGCGGGCCGGCGCCAGCGGGTTCCTGGTGAAGGACACCGAGCCGGCCGAGCTCATCCGGGGGGTGCGGGCCGTGGCCGGAGGTGAGGCGCTGCTCTCGCCCGGCGTCACCCGCCGCCTCATCGCCGAGTTCGCCAGCCGGTCCAAGCAGCCGAGCCCCGCCCCCGAGCTGAGCTCGCTCACCGAACGGGAGCGCGAGGTGATGGTTCTCGTCGGCGCGGGGCTCACCAACGACGAGATCGCGGAAAAGCTGTTCGTGAGCCCGGCCACGGCCAAGACCCACGTGAGCCGGGCCATGGTGAAGCTGGGCGTGCGGGACCGGGCTCAGCTGGTCGTGCTGGCTTACGAGACGGGGCTGGTGGCCCGGCTGACGGGCCAGGGCCCGGCCGAAGTCGGCGCGGGCGCGGGCCAGCAGGGGTGGCGAGCTCATCCGGTCGTGGGCCGAGAGGGCGGCCTGGAAGTGGCGCTCGGCGTCGGCCCAGCTACCGGCGCTCGACCACAGCTGGCCCACTACGCGGGACGCCGAGCCGCGGCACACGAAGCCCCGGCCGAGGACGATCAGTCGCCGGGAGTAGGGGATGAGCATCCTGGCCAGCAGGGGGGCGCGGGCGTCCCCGAGCATGGCTGCCACCTCTCCCACGGCGGCGACGGTGGCCAGCCAGTCCCGGTTCAGGGGCAGGTCGGTGCACTCCTCGACCAGGAGGTCGTCCAGCTCTTCGTCGGCCTCCTCGGGCCGCCCGATGCGGGCCAGGAGGAGGGCCAGCTGGGATCGCCACAAGGGATCACAGTCGTGACTGCGCACCAGGTCGTGCCACACGTCGACCAGGCCGTCGAGCTCCCCGTCGTCGCCCCAGTCCAGCAGCAGGCCGAGCTGTTGGGTCCAGTAGATCGAGGGGGCGTCGGGGTCGTGAATCTGTTCACCGAGGCCGAGGGCCCGGTCGATGTCGGCCGACGCCGGCCCCGTGCGCCCGTCGATCAGGGCCCGCATGGCCGCCCATGCGGCCGCGTCGCGAAGGTGCCGGGGGTCGCCCAGCTTCCGGGCCAGATGGGCGTGGGTCTCCCGGTCGCGCTCGGCGTCCACCAGGTGTCCCTGCTCGAGCACGTCCACCAGGCGCCAGCTCGCAGCGAGCACCCCCAGGTCGTGGTCCTTGGAGGCGATGGCCATGGCCACCAGCTCGCCGTCGATCTCCACCCGGTCCTCGAGGTCGTCCGGGGAGGACAGGGCTTCGTGCCTGGCCCGCAGCACCGCGCCCATGGTGTCGGGGTCACGGCTGTCCCACGCCAACTCCCAGGCCACGTCGCTCTGGGCCTTCCGCTCGTCCGGGCTGTCGAACGCGCCCCGGGCCTGAGCCAGGCGGCCGATGAGCTTGGCCCGCAGCGAAGGGTCGTCGGGGTTGGCGGCCACGGCCTGCTCGAGGAGCCCGATGAGCTGTCCGTCGGCGCCCCAGACACCGAGGACGTCGCTCAGGCCCAACACGGCCCGACCCAGGCCCGCACCGTCACGGTCGGCGCGGGCGACGGCCGCCGCTTGCAGGAACGACTGGCGGGCGCGCGCCGACTCTCCGGCCAGGTGGTTGGCCTCGCCCAGGTCGCTCAGCAGGTGGACGCGAGCCGAGGAGCTCCCGTTCCCTCCGAGGAAGGCGAGCGCCTGTCCGAAGAAGCCGGCGGCCTCCTCGAAAGCGAGGATGTCCATCGCCTGCCGTCCCGCCTGGCGGGCATGGCTGACGGCTTCGGGGGATCGCCCGACGGGACGATGATCGACGCCTCCGCCGCCTGGCGGAGGGCGGACCGGACGTCGTCCTCCTTCTGTTCCGTCACCGCTGCCACCAGGCTCGATGGGAAGGAGAGCCCGACCACCGAAGCCGCCTCCATGGCGGTGCGATTCACCGTTCCCGGTTTGCCCATTCGCCGGCCGACCAGGTCGATGATGTCGTCGGGAATGCCGACCTGGTCGATGATCTCGGCGGAAACGGTGCCGTCGGCAAGGGCTCCGTGCCCGACCAGGTCGCGGACGAACTCGGTGAGGACCAGGGGATGGCCCTCCGTGGTCCGCCACAGCTCCAGGGCGAGGGCGGCCGCAGCCCTGCCGGCGACGGCGGCCCGGTCGACCAGCAGGGCGGTCACGGCCTGAGGCGAGAGGTTGGCCAGGACCAGCCGCTCCACGTGGGGGTCCGACCCCAGGCGATCGAGAGCTTCGGCCAGGGGATGGCTGGGATGGATGGCCGCGTCCCGGTAGGTCCCGACGATTAGCAGGGGGGCACCGGCGTTCTCCCGCACGATGTGCTCCAGGAGCAGGGCCGTGGACCGGGTGGCCCAGTGAAGGTCCTCCAGCACGAGCAGAAGCGGCTTTCGACCATCGAGATCGTGGATGGCGGCGGCGACGCTCCCGAAGAGGTGGGAGCGGGAGTTGGAGCGCGGGACGGCGAGGTCCTGATCGAGTCGGGGAGTGAGCTCCGGGAAGAGGCGGATGAGGCCGGCCCCGTGACGCTTGACGTGGGCCCGCAGCCACGTCTCGCTCTTTCTGCTCAGAGCCGGTCCGAGGGCTTCGACGAAGGGCCCGTAGGGCACTTCGCCGTCCCGGAGGCACCGGCCCACGAGCACCCGGGCGCCGTCGGCCTCGGCCGTGCCCGCCAGCTCGGCGGCCAGGCGGGTCTTACCCACCCCCGGCTCGCCGGCCACGAGGACCAGCCGGGTGGAGCCCTTGCGGACTTCCTGCCAGATGGCCCGCAGGCGGCTCAACTCAGGTTGACGGCCGACCATGGTTCCGGGGTCGGCCACTTCGATCGGAAGCTCAGTGGCGGCAGGGCCCGCGGGCGCCGAATCGCGGGCTCGGCGATTGCCGGCCTTGGGTGCGCCCCTCCGCCAGATCCCGGGGGGGCGCGTGGGAGCCTCCGGGGAGGGAGCGGGCGGCCCACCGTCGGAGGGGGCTCGCGTCTTCACCAAGGGTTCCTTCGGTCGGAAGAGCCCTCACCTTGAGCAGGGTTCGCCCGTACACTCGATATGTGGTTGACGGTCCTCCGACGATCGCCGATGTCGTCGCTCGGATGGACAGGCTGCTGGCCCCCCTGGAAGCCGAGAAGGACGAACGCCGCCACTTCCTCGCCACCTACCGCCGCACCACCATCGCCGTGGGGGAAGAGGTGGAGCGCGGCGGCTTTCTGGACGGGGCCTGGGTGGAGCTCTGGGACGTGGCCGTCGCCAGCATGTACCTGGATGCGCTGGAGCAGTGGGACCGGGAGGGAACCGCTCCCGGGCCCTGGGCCGTGGCCTTCGAGGCGGCCCGGAGCGAGGATCTCCCCCCTGTCCGCCACACCCTCCTGGGCATGAACGCCCACATCAACTACGACCTCCCTCAGGCCCTCCTGGCCGTCATCACCGACATGGAGTTCACCAACCCCGACGTCATCGCCCGGCGGGCTCTCGATCACGGCCACATCGACGCCATCCTTGTCACACGCGTTCCGGAGGAGGACAAGGAGCTGCTCAAGGTGGAGGAGCCGGGCGACCGCTCGTTGCTGGACCGGTTGCTCACGCCCTTCAACCAGGCGGGGACCAAGCGCTTCCTCCGGGAGGCCCGCGGCAAGGTCTGGCACAACGCCAGCCTCCTGAGCGCGGCCCGGGTGCAGGGTGAGGAGGCTCTGGCGGCGCGGGTGGCTGAGCTGGAGGAGCTGGCCAAGGCCCGCGTGGCCGACCTGCGGGCCCCCGGCCAGGTCCTCCTCCGGCTGGCTCGGCACGGTTTCGGAGTCGAGCTGGACCGGTAGCGGCCTTCCTGGGCGTCGACCTCGACGATGATCGACGCCTCCGCCGCCTGGCGGAGGGCGGACCGGACGTCGTCCTCCTTCTGTTCCGTCACCGCTGCCACCAGGCTCGATGGGA
>JAIVIH010000035.1 GCA_020200615.1 Actinomycetota bacterium
CCGCTGGGCCTCCCTGTCCGAGGCGGCGGAGACCCTCACCTACGACCGGGACCGGCCGATCCTCGCCTCCCTGCCGGGCTAGCCCGGTGTTTCGCACATGAGCGGCGGTCTCGTGTTGATCGGAGGAGTCCTTTCGTGGTCAGCGGGTGCTGAGCGGGTTGACGTCAAGCAGCTCGAGGATCCGGGCCTGCAGCCCGGTGGGAGCGGGAACGATGGGCGGGGAGTTCGCGGTGGCCGGGATGAGCCGCAGCTCGGCGAAGGCGTCGAGCAGGTTGCGCCCCGTGGGCCGGGCGTCGCGGTAGCCGCCGAGCCCGGCGATCTTCTGCTCGGGTGCGATGGCCCTTCGCGCCTCGCGTTCGAGCAGGCAGAATATGAGCAAGGCCAGGCAGATCACGCTGAGCAGGGCTTCGATGCGCCGGTTGCTCTTGAGGAACACGGGCGCCACCGCGAGCGGTCCTTTGAAGTTGCCGTAGCGACGTTCGACGACTTCTTGACCCTTGTAGCGGGCGAGCACCTCGCCGGCGGGCACGGCGGTCGGTTCCAGGTTGGTGAGCAGGCAGTACCAGCCGTCGGTCGCCGCTTCGGCGTCGAGGGCGCCCTGGTCGAAGCGCCAGTGCAGCGTCGGCTTGCCGGACTGGTCGACACCGGCGTCGGCGACCAAGTAGTCGCCCACCCGACGCTTCGACGCGATGGCCGCCACGCGGGCCTGGACCTGGGCGACGGTCGCGTAGTGGCGCCCACCCAGCCCGCGGGTCAAGGCGTCGAGGTCTTCGCGTGCCCGGTTCAGCTTCTTGTCCCGGGCCGTGGCGGTGGCGCCGGCATCGGCGGAGGACCACACGAACACCCGACGCAGTTCCAGCCCGGAGTGGTTGCGCTGCTTGGGCGGGGGCATCGTCCAGGTGTCCTCCAGCACCCGGTAGCTGCCCCGCCGATCGGGCGGATGGTGGGCGTCGCGTCGGGCGACGTAGTCGACGGGGGTGGCGGCGTCCCAGTCGCAGGCGGCGAGGACCTCGGGGCCGATGTAGAGCTTGGACGCCGGGGCGATGAAGGTCACGTCGGCGGCGATCATCTGGCGCAGGTTCTCGAAGGACACGAGCTTGCTGTCGCCGACCAGCAAGAAGCTGCGCTCGCCGCACATGGACCGCAGCGACTCCATGGCCCCGACGACCTGGTTCACCTCGCCCGCCCGGCCGTCGAAGGCCCGGTGCAGGATCGGCACGCCCCCGTCGCCGGTCACGGCCAAGCCGGTCTGGATCTGCTTGAGGTCGGGGCGGCGGTCCTTTGGATGGCCGTAGCTGGGTGCCACGAAGTCCTCGTCGATGGCGTCGTAGTCGCCGTGCAACGAGATCGAGGTCATGTCCCAGTGCAGGTGGGCGACATCCAGACCGAACTCCCGGATCGCCTGGGCGCCGATCGAACCGATGACACCGTCGAGCGCCGGGGCGAGGGCGTCGAGCGCCCGACCGATCCGGTCGTCGTTCAACGACGACGGCTCGACCCCGAAGACCTCCTCCACCGCCCACTGCTCGGCCCACCGCTCGACGTGCACCAGGGGACGCGGCGAGGTGAGCCGGTTCGCGATCAACGTCTCGATCACCCGGCCATGCGTGACCAGCGCGACATCCCGGATAGGGCACGCCCGATCCACGATCCCTCGAATGTCGAGGCGCTCACAGAACTTGGCGATCACCGGCAACGCCCCGAGCACCTTGTCCCGCCGGGCCGCCGGCGGGCCCAAAAGAGGGCGATTCCTTGCCACAGAAGGACTTTCGCGACCGACCCGGGCGCCTCCTGCTTGAGAATCAAGATTCTTCGATCAACCCGACCCGCCGCCATGTGCGGAATCCGGGGCTAGCGGGGTCAAGCCGGAGCGGCCCCGCTCAGGGATCGGTTCCGGGCGTGAGGAAGCCCTGCTCGATGAGCTGGCGAACGAAGGGCAGGACCTGCGGCGTGAGCTCATCCGCATCGGCCCCGATGGCGGCCGCCAGCCGTTGCACCAGGTCGCCGAGGCGTGCCGAGCCATCGCATCCGGCGATCAGCGCCGCCCCGAAACGGTCGATCGAGCCGGCGTAGGGAAGTCCGCGCGTGAGTTGCAGGAGCGCCTCCTCGAGGACCCAGCGACCGGCCGTCCATAGGCTGCGCTCTTGGAGGCGGACGCCGTCGTCGACGGTCAGGGTGGCGTTCAACAGCTTGCGATCGTCGTCGCCCATGGCCGTCAGCCAGCGGGCTCGGGCGAAGGTGGCGGCGATGGCCTCGCCGCAGGGGAGGGCGATGTCCTGGGTCATCTCCTCGAACCGGTGCCATGGCTTCGTGCTTCCCGAGCGCCGAAGGGTGATGAGCCCGAAGCCGACGGCCTCGACGCCGGCGCGCTCGTAGTAGTCCATCCAGGCGTCGAAGGCCTCGCCGGCCTGGCTCGGATCAATCTCGTCCTGGCGAATCCAGGTGGAGGCGTACGTCTCCGCGTCCTGCACGTCGCGCTGGATGACCCAGGCGTCGCAGCCCGTGCCTTCGACCCACTGACCGAGCCGCTCCCGCCAGTCGGTTCCGGAGAGGTGGGCCCAGTTCGCCAGCAGCTGGCACCATCCGTCCTCTTCGAGGTGCGACGGCGCGTCGGTCACGATGCGGCGGCAGATCTCGTCGCCGGGGAGCCCGCTGTCCCGGTAGTCGAACCGGCTCTCGGGCGAGATCACGAACGGGGGGTTGGAGACGATCAGTCCGAACCTCTCGCCCGCCACCGGCTCGAGGAGATCCCCCTGTCGGACCTCTACGTTCCCGATCGAGTTCAGGGCCATGGTGAACTCGGCGAAGGCCACCGCTCGGGGGTTCCTATCGGTGGCCACGACGTGGTTGGCATGGACACTGGCGTGAAGGGCCTGAATTCCCGACCCGGCGCCAAGGTCCAGACATCGGGCGACGGGCGAGCGGACGGTCATGCCGGCCAGCGTCACGGAGGCGATACCGACGCCGATGACGTAGTCGGCGGTCTGGTGGTCTCGCCGGCTGGAGTCGTAGGGAACGACCCAGTGATTTCCGGCCAGGACCAGGGGCCGGAGCTTCAGCCGCCCGATGACCTCCGCACCGTCGACCTCGACCATCTCAGCCGCCGTCCAGTCTCCGACCGTTAGAGGAGCGAGCGCCCGCTCGGCGGCGTCCAACTCGACGGGCACCCCGCACAGGAAGAGCCGGATGAGGGTCTCCAGCCGGGAGGCACCCCGTGTGCGGCGTAGGAGGGGCCCCAGCTCGCCCCGCCCGAGGAAGGCGAAACCCTCTTTCCCGATTACGTCTTGGACGTTCTCCCCGGTGAAGCCCGCCTCGTCCAACGACTGGCGGACTCGGTTGATGTCATCCGGTCGGTCTGCGAACAGCAGCCCCATGGGACCTGGAGTGGGATCAGGCGAACTTGAGGAGGATGAAAACCACGAACCCGATGAGAGCCAACGCTTCAGTGAAGGCGATGCCAAGGAACATCGTGGTGCGAATCATTCCCTGAGCCTCAGGTTGCCGGGCCATTGCGGTGATGGCGTTTCCGACCACGAGACCGATGCCGATCCCGGGACCAATCGCCGCCAGGCCATAACCGATTCCTGCGCCGATGGCTGCCAGCCCCTCGTTGGACAGTTGCAGGCCGCCCCCGTAGTAGGGGCCACCCCCAGGGGGGCCGACTTGGGCGTCGACAAGGCTCGTGCTTCCGATGACTCCGCCGATTATGAGGAGCAGGAAGCCCGCTCGCTCGCGGTTGAGGGCGCCCCGCACGTCCACATCGGCGTCAGCCATCCGCGCCGGACCCTATCTGCCGCCGGTCCATCGGGGCAATGAGAGGCTCGGCGAACGTAGGCTTGGGCCTGGTCGAGGTGGAGCGCTCCCCGCAGGCGCATCGAGAGGACGGCTCGGAGAATGCCGCGCCGTCTCCGGTTCCTGACCCCGTCCCGAGCGCGGGGAGCTGGGCTGGCAAACACGTCACCATCGCCATGCTGGCCCTTGCCCTGGCTGCCGGGCTCTGGGCAGTCGTGGGGTCGCACGAGGTGTTCCCGTACCTGTCCGACGACCACGACGAGGCCCTCTACCTCCTCCAAGCGGACGCCCTGGCCAACGGCCATCTCTTTCCTCCCGCTCCGGACCATCCGGATGCGTTCGTCCCCTGGCTGAGCGTTCTCCGGGATGGGAAGTTCGTCCTCAAGTACAGCCCGGTGCACGCGTCGATCCTCGCCCTCGGGGTCGGAACCCTCGGGAGCGCGCGGGTGGCGTTGGGGCTCATCGCCGCCGGCGTGGTGGTTCTGACCTACGCCCTCGCCAAAGAAGTCCTCGGTGACCGCCGGCTGGCGCTCCTGGCCAGTGCGTTTCTGGCCCTGTCTCCGCTGTTCCTGATCCAGAGCGCCACCTTCCTGCCCTACTGCTCCAGCCTCTTGCTGCTGGAAGCCTTCGCCTTCACGCTCTTGCGAGGTCTGCGAACGGGGCGCGGAGCGGTGCTGGCCCTCAGTGGCTTCCTCTTCGGCCTCGCCCTCTTCGCCCGTCCGTTCGACGCGCTCCTCTTCGGTGCGCCCCTGGTGCTGTACTCGCTGATCCGGGGGATAGGTCAACGCGCACAACGGGGACGCAACGCCGGATGGCTTGCTCTCGGGCTCGTCCTGCCAGCGGCGGGGATGCTGCTCTACTACCACGCAGCGACGGGGAGTCTGTTCCGGCCACCCTTCAACCTCTTGGAGCCGAACGACACCATCGGGTTCGGTCCGCGGAGACTCACGCCCGGTCATCCGGCGCTGCCGTTCACACCGACCCTCGGGTGGTATGGCGTCGGTCGCCACGTTCTCCTGACCAGCTTCTGGGGTTTCGGGGGGCTGCTTCTGAGTGGCCTGTTCGTCTTCGGAGTGTTCCGCCGAAAACGGGGCGGCCCCGAAGCCGCGGTCGCCCTTGTCGCAGTGACGTTCGCCTGTGGATACGCCTTCTTTTGGGGGACCTACGGCACGAGCCTGAGGGGGAGCCTTACGGGCTTCCTGGGACCCTTCTACTTCCTTCCCGTGCTGGCATGCGCCGCGCTACTCGCGGCCCGCGGCTTCGGCGAGTTGTGGCGCCGGGACTGGGTGATGGCCGCCGTGGCGGTGGCGGCCATGGTCTTGGTGAGCGGCTACCTCCTCGCCGAAGCGTTCAGGATCAACCTCCGGCTGAGCGAGGAGGATCGCAGGCTCTACACGCCGGTTGCGGCCGCGAGCTTGGATCGGGCCATCGTCCTCGTCCCTCCGATGTGGGGCCCGCACCTGCTCCATCCGTTCGCGTGGCTGGAGAACGACGCGAACTACGACGGCCGGACGGTGTACGCCCTGGATCGAGGAGAACCAGCGAACCTGGCCCTGCTCGATTCCCATCCACAGAGGACGCCCTACCGGCTCCGGCTCCACGGTGTGTACCGCGCCGATCCGCCCGACCCGTCCTTGACCAGCTCGCTCGAGCGCCTCACGGTGCTCGAGCAGCGGGCCCTCCAAGCCAAATTGACGCTTCAGAACGAAACCGGGGACCCGTACGTCAGCGTCACCGTCACGGTCAACGGGAGGAAGGACACGTTCCTCCTCGACTCGAGCTCCCATGCCGGGAAGCGTTACGACGCGAGCATCCACATCTCTGACGGGACCGTCCGAAGATGCTCCCCAGCGCACGGTGCACCAGCAGCAGTTTGGTTATGTGATCGACGGACCGATGCTGAGAGTTCTCTTGCCCGGAGTGCTGCCCGTCAACGAGTTGGGTCACAAACCCTTGGCCGTTGCCGCTGGAAGCTGATCCGATCACCCTCGCGGTTCTGGCCTGGCGCGAGTTGGCGCGGAACCAGTGGCTGAGCGTTCTCCGTGAAGCGCTTGCCGTCGGCCGGCCACTTCCTGAGCCCCCTCCCTCCGCGCCGGGCCCCTTCGGGCTGGCCGACGCCACTCACGTCCGCCGTGTGTTGGGACAGGCAGGGTTCGAGGGGATCGACCTTCTGCCCATCGACGAGCCGATCGAGTTGGGCGCCGACACCGACGACGCGTTCTCCTTCGTCCGCACCCTCGGCATCGTGGAAGGTCTGACGCAGGATCTGGACGAGACGACCAAGGCCCGCGCTCTCGACCAGGTGCGGGCTGCGCTCGCCGCCACCAGACCGACGCCGGTGTTCGTGTCGGGTCCTCGGCGTGGCTGATCACCGCCCGCCGGCCGTGACGGGCGTTACGGGCGGATAGGAGCAATCGGCGCGACCTTCAGTTGGCCTTGCCGTAGAAGAGCCGCTCGACCACCTTTCGGGACCGTCTGGTCACCCTCCGGTAGTTCTCGCGCAGCTCGGTGGGGGTGGTGTCCAGCGACCGGGCGAGCCGGGCGAGGTTGTCGGACTGAGCCGGGAGGGAGTTGTCGGGGGCGCCCTTGATGAGGAACCAGCGGTTGCGCGTCCGCTCGCAGAACCGGTAGGCGTCGACCAGGACGGCGTGGTCCTCAGCGGAGAGGAGGCCCGCTTCGACCAGCCCGTCAAGGGCGGCCATGGTGCCGGTGGCCCGCAGCCCATGCCTGAGCTGAAGGAGCTGGGCCGTCCACTCGACGTCGGAGAGCGAGCCGGGGCCGAGCTTCAGATGGAATTGGGGGTCTTCACCGGACGGGATCCGTTCGCGTTCCACCCGGGCCTTCATGCGGCGTATCTCCCGGACGGCGGTGTCGGGGAACGGCTCCCGCCAGACGTAGGGGTCGATCAGTTCGAGGAAGCGCCGGCCAATGTCGGAATCACCGGCCACCGTCCGGGCCCGGACGAGCGCCTGTAGCTCCCACGTCTGGACCCAGCGCTCGTAGTATGAGTGGTAGGCCTCAAGGCTCCGGGCCAGGGGACCGTCTTTCCCCTCCGGTCGCAGGTCTAGGTCCAGGTCGTACACCCGGTGCGCGGGCGAGGTACCGGAGACGAAGCGGAGCAGAGCCTCGCCCGCCTTCTCGGCGGCGGCGAAGTCCTCGGGGCTGTTGCCGTCGTAGACGAAGAGCACGTCGAGATCGCTGGCATAGGAGAGCTCGCTCCCACCGAACCGTCCCATGGCGATGACGGCGAAGGGGACGGACGGGGCGACCTCGGCGAGGGCGGCCTCGAGGCCGGCCTCGGCCAGGGCCGTGAGCTCGCACGCGGTCGCCACGACGGGGTCGTCGTCTCCCTGGATCAGCTCGAGCACGTCCGCCGCGGCGATGCGCAGCTCCTCGCGCCGCCGGAAGCGCTGGAGGCCGCGCTGGCGGTCGTCCAGCTCGTGGCGCCAGCTCAGTGACGTGCATGCCCCCTCGAACAGCGAGTCCCGGGTGCGGGGCGCGACGTAGCCCGGATCTCCGAGCAGCGGGATGAGGTCGGGCTGGCGTTCGAGGGTGTCGGACAGGCGACGGCTGGTGCCGAGCAGGAGGCACAGCCGCCGGGCCGATTCGGGGGAGTCTCGGAAGGCGACGGCCAGCTCCGCGGCCTGCTGGTGGCCGGATGCCAGTTTGCGCAGGCCCAGCAGGCCCAGATCGGGGTCGGGCGACTCCGAGAGCCAGCCCAGCAGGAGCGGAAGCATCTGCTGCATGAGCCGGGACGACCGGGTGAGACCGCGCGTCAGCTCGGCCAGGGCGACGCGGGTGCGGCGGGCGTCGGTGAAGCCGAAGGCGGCCAAGCGCTCGACGACCGCCTCCTCGGACATCAGGGGGAGCGTCGAGTCGACCCCTGCCGGTTGGGCCGACAGGGCATCGAGCAGGGGGCGGAAGAAGAGGTGCTCGTGGATCGAACGCACGGTGGCCTGCACCCGCCGCAGCTCGGCTAAGAGCTGGTCCCGGGCGCCGGTCTTGCTCGTGTCCCGGTAGCCGGTCACGCGCGCCAGCCGTTCCTGAGCGGCAGGATCGATGGGGATGGCGTGGACCTGCTGCTCCCGCTCGAGTTGCAGCCGGTGCTCGACCGTGCGGAGCAGCCGGTAGGCCCGGTCGAGGGCTTGCCCGTCGTCGGGATCGAGGTACCCGGCGCCCACCAGCTCAGCCAGGGCGTCAAGGGTCGTGGGGGACCTCAGCCCGGGGTCGTGACGCCCGTGGACGAGCTGAAGGAGTTGCACGGCGAACTCGATGTCGCGGATGCCGCCCCTCCCTCGTTTGACCTCCCGGTCGGTCAGGCCGCGACGGGCCAGGTCGGCTTCGGCTCGGGCTTTCATCGTTCGCACTGAGCGCAGGTCCTCGGAACTGAAGCGGCGGCTCCACAGCCGTTCCTGGGCCTTGCCGTGGAACGCCGCCCCCAACTCGGCGTCTCCCGCCACCGGACTCGCTTTGAGCAGGGCCTGGAACTCCCACGTCTGGGCCCACCGTTCCCAGTAGGCCTCGTAGGAATCGAGCGTGCGGGTGAGGGGACCGTCCCGCCCTTCGGGCCGCAGGTTGGCGTCGACTCGGTAACAAGATCGGGCGGCGGCGAGCACGGCCCGGGCCGTGCGTTCGGCCTCGTCGGCGCCCGATTCGTCGGGCGAGACGAACATGATGTCGATGTCGCTGGCGTAGTTCAGCTCGCCGCCTCCGAGCTTGCCCATTCCGACGATGGCAAGGCCGCACGCGCCGGACAGGATGGACGCCCCGTCGAGTACCTCACCGGCGAGAGCGGCCAGCGCCCGCCCCACAGCGGGGAGGTCGTCGGTGCTCAGCAGGTCGCGGGCGGCGATGCGGAGGAGCTCGAGCTGCTTCCAGCGGCGGAGATCGGCGACTGAGGCCGGACGGCCGACGGGCGCGCGGTGGTCCAAGTCGGCCAGGACGTCGAGCGCGGCCGGTTCGGTGAGGCACAGGTCGGTTAGCGAACGGCTGGCGCCGGCCACGGCCACGAGCGCCGCCGTCAGGCCCGGATCGGACTCCAGACGGTCGGGGAGGCCGGAATGGGCTTCCGCCAGGCGGTCAATGGCCACCTCCACCAGTGCAGGCGCAGCCGAGTGCTCGACGGCCTCCTGGAGAGCGGTACTGCGCACGTGCGCAGTCTGGCAGCGCGATGGTGGGGCCGGCCGGGGCTCTTAGCAGCGCAGGGTGACGGGGATCGTGTCGGCGGCCTTGATTCCAGCACCGTCCGTCGCCTCGACGGCAATAGGAATATCCCCGGAGATGGGGAGGTCGAAGGGACCGATCGTGGCCTCGTACATCCCGCCGCCGAGTGACCGCACTTGAGGGTCTGGGGCGCCGGCGGCGATCACCTCGACGCTGGCGATTCCCGCAGGTCTCGCAGGCCTCGGCGTGGCGGGCGATCTCCTTGCGAGTAGCGGCATCGAGCTCACCCTCTTCGCCCTCGAGGAGGGTGTCGAGCTCGGGGCAGTCCTTCCTGCCCGCACGGATCAGGATGTTGACCAGGAGGGAGCCCTCGACCGTGGCCGTCAGTCGGCGAAGCCAGGCCTCGGCCCGATCGGGCTTGACGCCCATGGCGTCCCCCAGGTCCTGGCCTTCCAGCTTGTGGCGGAACCGCAAGTCGAGTAGCGCTCGCTCCCGGGGGGAGAGAGCGATTCCCATGGCCCGGTCGAACTCCCCGAACACCCGATCGGAAGCCGCACCCTCGGACGGCGACCCTCGCCGACCCTCGGGCAGTGCTTCGCGGCTGGCTATGGCGAAAAGCCACGCTCGCAACCTCTCCGGTTCCTTCAGCTCGGGCAACCGTGCGGCGGCAACCCGGAAGGTGTCCTTCAGGGCGGACGCGGCCTCGGCGCGGTCGCGCAAAACCCACCAGAGGTAGTCGTGAAGTTGGCTCGCGTGGCGCTGGTAGATGGCACCCAGGGCGTCCTGGTCGCCATCCGCGGCGCGCTGGACGAGCAAGCCATCGTCCATGGACGAATGATGCTACGCCTGTCGAACCACGAATGGGTGAATGTGCTCGGCGATAACCTGGCAGGCGGTGCCCCGCCTGCGCGTCGCTGCATGCCAGATCAACACCGTGGTCGGAGATCTGGACGGCAATGTTGACCGGGTTCTGGCCGCCCTGGAACAGGCCGAGCAGGCGGACTGCGACCTCGCCGTCTTTCCCGAGCTGGCCGTCACCGGTTATCCGCCGGAGGACCTGCTGCTCAAGCCCGGCTTTGTGGCCGACAACCTCGTGGCCCTGGAGAAGCTGGCTTCGCGCACGGGCCGGTGCGCCGCGATAGTCGGCTTCGTGGACGCTCGGCGCGACCTGTACAACGCCGCCGCGGTGTGCGCTTTCGGGTCGGTCCAGGGCGTGACCCGCAAGCGACTACTGCCGAACTATTCGGTGTTCGACGAGCAGCGCTACTTCGCTCCCGGCGTCGACGACCCCACTCTCTTCGTGATCGGCGGTGTGCGGGTGGGGGTGTCGATCTGCGAGGACGCGTGGTCTCCCGCCGGCCCGGTGGCCGATCAGGCCGCCGGCGGCGCCGAGCTGATCGTGAATCTCAGTGCGTCTCCCTACCACGCCGGACGGGTGGCGGAGCGGGAGCGGATGCTCGCCACCCGTGCCGCCGACGCGTCCTGCTCACTGGTGTACGTCAACCTCGTCGGGGGCCAGGACGAGCTCGTCTTCGACGGCGCTTCCTTGGTGGTGGACCCGTCCGGGAAGCTGGTGGCGCGGGGGCACCAGTTCGAGGAGCAGGTCATGGTCGTCGACCTCGACGTGAGGCCCGTCTTCCGCAAGCGTCTGCTCGACCCGCGCGGGCGGGCCACGGCGCCGCCGCTCGAGGAACTACTTCTCACCCCGGGGTCGGAAGCCGACGGCTCGGCCGAACCCGAGCTGGTCGAGCCCCTCGAACGCGTCCGGGAGGTCTACGAGGCGCTCGTGCTCGGTACCCGCGACTACGTCCGCAAGAACGGCTTCACCGACGTCGTGATCGGCCTTTCCGACGGAGTCGACTCCTCGCTCGTCGCCGCCATAGCGGTGGACGCCCTCGGGGCTGACCATGTGCACGGGGTGCTCATGCCGTCCAGG
>JAIVIH010000498.1 GCA_020200615.1 Actinomycetota bacterium
GGGCGACATCCTGGTGATGGGGGGCGACGAGGTCTATCCCGCGGGGGACGCCGAAGAGTACGAGAACCGCTTCGTCGGGCCCTTCCGTGCCGCCCTGCCGTGGACCGATCCCCCGAGCCCGGACCTGTACGCCCTGGCCGGCAACCACGACTGGTACGACGGGCTGACCAGCTTCGTCCGCATCTTCTGTCAGAAGAAGTGGCTGGGCGGCCGTGAGACCCACCAGACCCGCAGCTACTTCGCCGTGCAACTGCCGCACCGATGGTGGCTCTGGGGGATCGACATCCAGTTCGACTCCTACATCGACGAGCCCCAGCTCCGGTACTTCGAGCGCCTGGCGCCGCTGATGGCCGAGGGCGACCGGGTCATCCTCTGCACGGCGAAGCCGAGCTGGATCGACCTCAAGTCCGACCCGGGTGCCTTCCGCAACCTGGCCTACGTCGAGACCCGCCTGATCAACCCGACCAGGGCCAAGCTGATGCTCACCCTCTCGGGCGACTCCCACCACTACGCCCACTACGCCGCCGCCGACGGAACCCACAAGGTCACCGCCGGTGGAGGCGGAGCATTTTTGCACCCGACCCACGACCTCGAGGACACCGTCCACATCCAGCTCGACCCGGCCGACGACCGTTCCAGGCAGCCGTACTCGCTCACTGCCTGCTACCCGGAGCGGGGGACGTCGCGGAGGATGGCCCTGGGGGCGCTGGCTCTGCCCCTGCGCAACCCGTCGTTCATGGCGGTGACCGCCATCATCTACGCCCTCATGGGGTGGGCCAGCCAGTTCTCCTTGCGGGCCACCGAGGGGCAGTCGGGAGGAGAGACGGTGGAGCAGTCGGCTCGCTCTTTCGGTTGGGTCGACCTGGCCGTCGGCATGGTCCGCAACCCCATCTCCCTGCTCCTGATCCTCGTGTTCGTCGGGGCCCTTATCGGCTTCGCCAAGCCACCCAACAAGTGGGCCCAGAACCCCCACCGGCTCATTGCCAAGATCGTCCTGGGCGTGGTGCACACCTTCCTCCATCTGGCCGCCGTGGTCCTCGTCGGCCTGCTCGCCGTCCGGGTCATGTCGGGCCGGGCCGACGGCGGGGTGTTCACGTTCCTGATGTTCCTGGGCATGGCCGTCTTCGGAGGGGTGGCCGGCGGCCTGGTCATGGGCCTCTACGTGGGCGTGTGCAACGTCATCCCCGGCCTCGACGCCCACGGCAACGAGGCCTTCTCGGCCATGCGGCTGACCAGCTACAAGAACTTCCTCCGGCTTCACGTGGACGACCAGGGCGCCCTGCACGTCTACCCCCTGGGCGTGCGCAAGTCGATCCGCCATAGCCGGTGGCGCCTGGACCGCGAGGGTCACGGCGGGGCGCCCTGGCTGGCGCCCGAGGGCGAGTCGCCGCTGGCCCACCTCATCGAGAAGCCCTTCAT
>JAIVIH010000290.1 GCA_020200615.1 Actinomycetota bacterium
CTCGCATATTGGCCGGAAAGATCAAGCACAATGGGCCTGGCTCAGCTCGCCACGTGGCTCCCGGGCCGCCGGTGCCAGCCCAGATGGGTCAGCTCCGGGGCCTTCCAACACCGTTGGAGGCCCAGATAGACGGCGCTCCCTCCGCCTCCAGCTAGCACCAGGGTGACGGCAGCTGCCGCCCGGCCGTCGTCGGGAAGGGCGCCGGCGACGATGGCCGCGGCTCCGCCGGCGGCGACGGCGCAGGCCAGGTTGCGAGCCAAGGGGGCGGCGATGGCCCATGCTTGCCCCACGCGACGTCTGAGGGTGACGGCCAGGATGACGGCTCCGGTCAGGAAGGCGAGGGAGTGCCCGTACCCCACTGCCGCCAGGCGTCCGCCTCCCGAGCCCAGGGCGTATCCGCCGAACATGGCCGCCGACCCGCCCACGGCCACGACCAGACCGACCAGGGTAGGGGTCCGGGTGTCGCCCGTGGCGTAGGAGGCTCGCACCAGGAGTTGGAACGCGGCGAATCCCCCGAGGCCCAGGGCATAGGCCGCGGCCAGCCGGGCCACCAGGTCGGCCCCAGCCGGGTCGAGCGCTCCGAACTGGAGAAAGCGCAGCGCGGGTCGGGCCAGCACCACCAGCAGGGCCGACGCCGGGAGGGTGAGGAAGGCGATGGCCGCCATACCTCCTCCCGCCCGGTCGGTGAACTCGCGCCACCGGTTGCCGGACGCGGCTGAGGCCAGACGCGGATACAGGGCGGTGAGCACCGGGTGGCCAAGGACCGCGAAGGGCAACAGGAAGACCTGGAAGGCGATGTGATACGCCACCACTCCCCCCTCGATCCGGTTGGCGAGCACGAGGGTGGCGACCAGGAGCACCTGGCTCAGGGCCAGCATCCCCGCGGCCCAGGCTCCGTCCCGGCCGAGCTGCCGGAGGCCGGGATCGCCCGGGTTCCAGCGGGGACGGAGGCGGAGGCCGGCACCACGGAGGGCCGCCAGCGGCACAAGGATCATGGCCAGCACGCCGGCCGTGGTACCCCCGCCCAGCACCAACCGCTCGGTGGTCGAAAGGTCCAGGCCCGGTCGAGAGTGTTGGAGGGCCCAAAACACGCCCATGGTCAGGATGACGATCACGTTGTTGGCGACCGGGGCGAAGGCGGCGGCGGCGAAGCGACGGCTCCCGTGGAGGAGCCCCGTCGCCACCGACCCGAGGGCGTAGAGCAGGACCTGGGGCAGGAACAGCACCAGGAGGAACGAGCCGAGGGCCACTTCCTGATCGCGGACGGCGGAATCGTCGACGCCCACGGTGAGCAGGCGCATGATCCACGGGCGGGCCAGCAGCGCGGCTACCGTCACGACGCCCAGGCCCACCAGTGCCATTCCCAACACCGACCCGGCCAGCCGCTCGGCCCCCTCCCGGTCACCTCCGTCCAACAGGCGGACGAACGGGGGGACCAGGACCGACGACAAAAGGCCGGCGGCCAGCAGCTCGAACAGAAGGTTGGAGACGAGGTTGGCCGACTGATAGGTGTTCCCCGCGAACGTGGTGCCCAGGGCCGCCCCCACGGCCAGCACCCGGAGAAAGCCCGTGATCCGGGAGGCGACGTTCCCGGCGGTGATCGCGGCCGTTCCCGATACCTGTTCCGGCGGCTCGCCGGCCGGCGAGGGGTCGCCGGGCAGCTCGCTCACCGGGCTACCGCCTTCGGCGGCTGCCCCGCTGAGCGGGGCACTGTGTTCGATGGTTCGCTCGCCTGCGGCTCGCTCACTGCTCGACTGCGGGCAACAGCCGGTCGGCCCCAGGGCCTACGCCGTAGTGCCCGGTGGTGGGCCGGGCCAGGTCCTCCAGGGCCAGCACGACCGCAGCCTGGCCCACCGGCGTCTCGAGGTTGTCCACGGTGGACAGCCGCGGGCCCAGGCTGCCGTCGGCCCGAAGGGGGCCCACGAACACCGCCCGCCCACCGGGGGTGTCGACGCCGCTCTCGGCGACCACCAGCCGCGACCGGCCGGGGGCACCCTGGCTCAAGGCCTCGGACAGCGGCCGGGCCAGCCCGTCGTCGCTCACCTCCGCCCCGGCACCGGAAACCAACACCATCCGCAGGCCGCCGACGGGAAACGATGTGAGGCCCAGGCTGGCGGCTGTCGTGGGCGTAGAGGCGGGGGGTTCGTACCCCAGGAACCCGGCGGCGGCCAGAGCAGGGATGACGTTGGAGTCGGATACCGAGCCGTCCAACACTCCTGCTACACGGGACACGAACTGGCCGCGGACGGCGTCGGCCGAGGTGGAGTTGAGGCTGAGGGTCGTGCCCAGGGAGCGGATGTCGGTGTCGTTGTCGAGGCGCAGCTTGTTGGTGAGCAGGAGGGTTCCTGCCGGGATGGCCTCGGCCGTGGCCAGCGCCTCCCGCAGGGCCTCGACCGGCTTGCGGTCGATCCCCTGCACGACGATCACCAGGACGGGAACGCCCCGGAGATGACCCTCGACCAGCTGGTCGCGAGCCTCTTGGGCGAAGTTCTGCATCAGGTTGAGCTGATCCCTGAGCGCCCGGTTCTCGTTGGCCGTGCGGGTGGCCCGGGCGCCCACGCTGTTCACCTGGTTCTCGAGGCCGTCGACGATGGCCCGGTCGATGACGGTGGAGCCCATGACGACGCCGAGGGCCAAGGCCAGGAAGACGGCCATGAGCGACACGATGTGATAGCGCAGGTTGATCAAGGGTTATCCGAAGATCGAGCGCCAGGTATCGCTCAGATAGAGCCAGAGGGCGCGGACGAAGACGTGACTCGAGTCGGCCACCGCAGCCATGGCCAGCATGGCCACGAGGGCGGCGGCCACGAGGAAGAACAGGTCGCCCTTGCGCACGCGGCTCTGGTAGAGCCGGCTCACGCCCTTGGCGTCCACCAGGATGGGGCCGACCTTGAGGCGGACGAGGAACGTGGAGGCCATTCCGCCCCGGCCCTTGTCCAGGAACTCCACCATCGAAGCGTGGGTGCCCACGGCCACGATCAGCTCGGCCCGCTTCTCGTAGGCCAGGAGCATGGCGATGTCTTCGCTGGTGCCGATGGCCTCGAACACGGTGTAAGACAGGCCGAGACCGTCGAGCCGGGCGGCGCCGGGGGCGTCGCCCCCGGGATAGGCGTGCACCACGAGCTGGGCCCCGCAGCTCTTGAGGGTCTCGTCGCTGACCGAGTCGAAGTCGCCGATGATCACGTTGGGCCGGTACCCGGCCTTGACCAGGGCGTCGGCTCCTCCGTCCACGGCGATGAGGACGGGCTTGATCTCCCCGATATAGGCCCGCAGGGCGGCCAGGTCGTCCTCCCACCCCAGGCCCCGCACCACGACCAGCACGTGGCGGCCGGTGAGGTCGACTCCCAGGCTGGGCAGGGCGGGCGAGTCGGTGAGCAGGTGGTGCTCGCGGCGCAGGTACTCGAGGGTGTTCTCGGCGAACCGCTCCAGCTCGGCGCCCACGGCCAGCTTGGCCTGTTCGATCTGCTTCTCCAGCGATTCGAGGGTGTGGCGGGTCCCCCGAGCCACCAACTGCCCGCTGGACCGCACTTCCTCGCCCTCGACGGTGAGGACGTCGCCCTCCCGTACGCCGGTCATGACGTCGCCCCCGACGTCGTCGATCAGGGGGATGCCGGCCGCGGCCAGCAGGAGCGGGCCCATGTTGGGGTAGCGGCCGGATATCGAGCGGGAGGCGTTGATGACGGCCGACGCACCCGCCTTGATGAGGCCCTCCACCGCCAGCCGGTCGAGGTCGAGGTGGTCGATGACGGCCACTTCGCCAGGCTGAATGCGGGTGAGGAGAAGCTTGGTCCGTGGATCCACCCGGGCCGGCGCCGACACCTCGCCCTTGCCGTCTTCGACCCGAGCGTCAGCCGCGGGGAGGGGGGCGCCGTTTCCACCGCGCCCGTTCGTGCCCGACGAGGGGCTTCGGGCCCACGGCCCCCGGACCCGGGACCCGCGATTTCCCCGTCCCCGGGTAGGGGCGGGCCTGCCCTCTGGCTCGGGCGTGGCCATCAGTCCCGTCCCCGCTGGCGGGACGCGGCGGCCAGCAGCTCCTCGGCGTGGTCGCGAGCGGTGGCGCTGGCGGGCTGGCCCGAGAGCATCCGTGAGAGCTCGACCACCCGTTCCTTCTCCGACAGCCGCCGGGCCTCGGCGACGGTCCGTCCCTCCCGCTCGACCTTGGTCACTGCGACCTGGTGGTCGGCGAACGCCGCCACCTGCGGGAGATGGGTCACGACCATCACCTGGCCCCCTCCGCCCGACGCACACCCGGCCTCGGCCAGAGCAGCCAGGGCCCGGCCGACGGCCAGGGCCGCCTCCCCTCCCACGCCGGCGTCGACCTCGTCGAACACCAGGGTTTCCGCGCCCGGGCCGTCCGGGCCGCTCGGTCCCGCCACCCCGCTCAGAGGGCCGCTCGGGCCCAGGGCCAGGCGGAGGGCCAGCATGGTCCGGGCCAGCTCCCCTCCGGACGCGGCCTTGGCCACGGGCAGGGTGGCCTCCCCCCGGTTGGCACCCAGCAGGAAGGTCACCTGATCTCCGGGCCCGGCCCCCGGCCCGCGACCCCGCTCAGAGGGCCGCTCGGGCCCTTCACCCCGCTCAGAGGGCTGCTCGGGCCCTTCACCCCGCTCAGAGGGCCGCTCGGGCCCTTCCACCGTCACTTCGAAGCGGGCGCCGGCCATGGCCAGGGACTGGAGCTGCTCCTCCACCCGCGCCGCCAGCACGGGCGCGGCCTGGCGCCGGGCCTGGCCCACCGCGGCTGCCTCCCGCTCCACCACGCCCTCCACCTCGGCCCGCTCACCTTCGAGGGCCTGCGCCCGCTCGCCGTGTTGCTCCAGGTCGGCGAAGCGGGCCCGGGCCTGCACCTCGAAGCTCAGCACGTCGGACAGCCGCTCACCGTACTTCCGGCGAAGGTCGGCGAGGAGGCGGCGACGGGCCCGAACGTCGTCCAGGCGCTCGGGATCGACGACTACGGCCTCGGTCGCGGCCCGCAGGTCGGCCCCCGCCTCGGCGACCTCGGCCGCCACCGCCCGGAGCCGCACCTCCAGGTCGGCGAAAGGCCGTCGCCCGGCACAGGCGGCCAGGGCCCGGGCCACGCAGTCGGCCGCCCCGCCGTCCTCGAGGAGGGCCCGATGGGCCGCCGAACCGGCCTCCCGGTCGTCGGCGGCACTGGCGAGGGCGTCCTCCTCCGACTCCAACCGCTCCTCCTCGTCGGGACCGTCGATACCAGCGGCGGCCAGCTCGTCGAGCTGGTACCGGAGGAGGTCGAGCTCCCGCGCCCGGGCCCTCTCGTCCCCGCCCAGGGCGGCAAGGCTCGCTTCCAGGGCGGCCAGCCGGCGCCGGGCCTCCTCCAGCGGCCCGAGGTCGATATGGCCGAAACGGTCCAGAGCCTCCCGCTGCATTCGCGGGGCCAGCAGCGACTGGTGGGCGTGCTGGCCGTGGAGGTCGACCAGGCCCTGCCCGAGCTCGGCCAGCTCCCCGGCGGTGGCCAGCCGGCCGTTCATGTAGGCCCGGCTGCGACCGGTGCGGGGCACGGCCCGCGCCACGACCAGCTCCTCCCCGTCGACCAGGAAGCGCCCCTCGACCCGAGCCTCCTCGGCGCCTGGGCGGACGAGCAC
>JAIVIH010000499.1 GCA_020200615.1 Actinomycetota bacterium
GCCGGTCACCAACACGGCAGAGATCTACGATCCGGCTACCAACAGCTGGACGCCGACCGGGCCGATGAACGTCCGGCGGGCTCTGCACGCCGCCAGCATCCTCGACAACGGAAAGGTGCTGGTTGCGGGCGGCCGAACGTGCGCTTCGCCGCCTCCGACAGCCTGCGACTTCTCGAACCGGACGAACAGCGCTGAACTGTGGGACCCCGAAACCGGCACGTGGACGCTGATCGCACCGATGAACGTCGACCGGCACACCACGTCGGCGGCGAAGCTTGCCGACGGCCGTGTTCTGATTCCCGCCGGTTTCACGGCAGCGGGCAACGGCATCAACGGTGACATCTACAACCCGGCCACGGGTACCTGGAGCCTCACCGGCCCTCTGACCGACAGCCGCGCTCGCCAGGGGGCGGCGCTCCTTCCCGACGGCAGGGTGCTAGTCATGGCCGGCTTCCCGAATCGCCAGACATCCGAGGTGTACAACCCCCAGAGCAACCAGTGGCAGCTCACGGGCCTCGTCAACTTCACCGGACGCTTCAACTTCTACTTCGCCACCTTGCCCGACGGGCGCGTGCTTCTCACCGGCGGGCAGGTGCCGGCCACGGGTCTGGCCCGGAGTTCGGAGCTCTGGAGCCCTGGACAGGGCTGGGTACGCGGGCCCGACATGGTCAATGCCCACGGCACCAGCAGTTCGCTGGGCAACAGTGAAGAGGCCATCGTCCTCTCGGGTGATCCCGAGCGGTACGTCTACGACGCCCAGAAGTGCGCCAACCGGTGCGGGATGGTGCTCGTGATCGGGAACAGCCCGACCGGTGTCGTCGACGCCTACCTGCCGAACTGCACGCCGGCGCTGAACACGGTCCGGTACGCCTGCGTGTAGCTGGTCGGATCGAAACCTGACGCCCTGACAGGGGAGGCCGAGTTACTCGGCCTCCCCTGTTTCATTTCAGCCTTGGCTCAAGGCGGGCGTCGTTTCCCCTGTTCGTGGCCGAGCCCGCCTCGCCGCGCTGCCTAAGCGTTTCCTAAGAAGCTTCTAACCCCTGCCAACCCGCTTCAGACGGCCTCCCGGCGCGCCGATCACCGTTCTACGACCCGGCGAATGTGGGCCGGACGAGTCAAGAACTAGGGGGGTTGACGGTGATGTTGAAGACCAGGCGAAGCGTGATTGTGCTCATCGGGGCTGTGGGGGTCAATCTGCTGGGCGGCGCAGCCGTCGCCGCCGGAATCGTGCCTCAACTCGGCAACGAGGTTCACGTCGCAGCCGAAGGACCGGCTCTCGCCACGCCGGCCGAGACCGTGGCCGTCCCCGCTGGAGCACCGGTCGAGACGCCGGAGGCTCCGGCCACGCCGGCCGAGACCGTTCCCGTGGTGACTTCGGCGCCGCCGGTCAGCTTCGCCGCCACCTCTCGCGC
>JAIVIH010000244.1 GCA_020200615.1 Actinomycetota bacterium
AACCCCGCCGGCCTGGCGAAAGCCAACTAGCGCTTACTCGCCTGGCGGGCCCCCGGGCTCTGTTCATGGCGGCGGGCACCCGGGCCCTTAGGGCCACGCCCGCCGCTGCCGGCGGAGGCCCAACCCCGCCGGCCTGGCCTTACGCCTCCGCCGGGGTGCTGTTACTCCTCGCGCAGGAGGCGGAGGGGGGCGGACAGGCGCAGCTGGCGGACGCTCGGCTGTTCCGAGAGCTCGTCGATGTCCCGGACGGACAGGGTGGCGGTGGTGATTCCCCCCCGCACGGCCGTGTTGGCCAGGCCCAGGTCCCTCAGCTCCTCCCGTTCCCGGGCGGACAGAGCGGGATCGAGATGCACGAACACGGATAGCTGGGCCCGGTTCCGGTCGTCTACGTCGTCGAGAGCCGCCGCCAGTGCGGCGTCTATCTTCCCGAAGTCCATCCGAGACAGCTCCCCATCACGGGCTCAGAGGTCAGTGGCGTCGATCAGACCGTACCCCCACTTGGGGTCGAAGGTCCCGGCCCGCTTCCTCGGGATGCTCGTGTGCTTGCGGAGAAGCTCCTTGAGGCCCTTGGGGTCGAGGCCCGGGTCGCGCTCGAGCAGCAGGGCCACCAGTCCGGCGGCAAAGGGGCAGGCCATGCTGGTCCCGGCCATGACCCGGTTGTTGTCGTCCACGATCACCGACTGGGGCGTCGGCGCGTGCACGCCGAGGGCGGAGACGATCATGGCGCCGGGGGCCACCAGGTCCGGCTTCTTGACCCCGTCGCGGCGAGGGCCCTCGCTGGAGAAGTCGGAGATGTCGTCGAGATCCAGGCCCGCGCTCTGGGGATTTCCGAAGAAGTCCTCCCATTCCACCTTGGTGGTGTAGGACCCCACGCTTAGGGCCGAGGTCGCCGCGCCCGGCGACCCCACCTTCATCCGATCCTGAACCGCCTGACCGGAGAAGAGGGATGCCCAGTCAACGGCCCAGACGTCAAGCCTGCCGCCCTTGGTGATGCGCTGGCCGCGAACCCGAATCCGCCAGGTATTGGGTTTCGGCGCCGGCGGAGGCGTGACCGAGGGCTGGATCAGGACGAAGAAGTTGTGGTCGCCGTTGGTGGGATCAGGGCCGGGGGTGACCACGCGCACGGTGCCGTGTGGTAGCTGGTACGTCCGGTTGGGCGACCCGGACGTGATGACCGGTTGGTAGGGAGTCTGGGCGCCCGTCGGCGGCACGACGGCCACCTCCAGCCGGTCGCCGCCCTCGTACCAGCCGTTGAACACCCCGGGCACGCCCGGAAACCCCGGGGGGCCGAACGGAATCGAGCAGGCGATGGTGCGGGTCGAGTTCCTCGCCACCACGACCTGGGCGTGAATGTTGTCGTTGCCCTCGTTCCCTGCTGCGCAGCAGACGATGCGGCCCGGCCC
>JAIVIH010000245.1 GCA_020200615.1 Actinomycetota bacterium
GGGTGACGCCCCATCCGTACGGGCCGTTCACGTCGACCCGCAGGCTGCGGTTGCCGCTGTGAGCCTGCTCCGGCGAGGACGCCACCCGCGGTCGAGAACCACGGCAGCCATTGACCGACCGATCCCTCGAGGCCCGACGTGTCGGGATCGAGGACCGAGGGCGGGCCCGTGGGCGCCGGCCCCACCGCGCTGTCGGCCACCACCACGTCGTCGAGGTAGACCGTGTTCCCCGGGGCGCCCCCGGCGCTGGTCACGTCCAGGCTCACGGCCGCGGTGCCGGGCGGCGCGGCCACGACGGCCGACGCCTGCTGCCACGACGTGCTCAACCCGGAGATCACGAGCCGGTCAACCCGTAGGTCGACACCCGCGGCCGTGCGCCAGTGGACGGACATGGTCGCCCCTGCGGTGGTGCCGGGGGACGCCATGGCCCAGAAGCTGATCGCCTTGTTGCCGGCCGACTGGAGGAAGCCCGGCCAGTTGCGCAGAACCACGCCCCAGCCGTGGCTGGCGGTGATTCCGACCTTGAGGCTGTGACTTCCCGTGTGGGCCTGTTCAGCCGACGACGTCACTGCGGTGGAGAACCACGGCTGCCACTGGCCAGCCGATTCCTCCATCCCCGCGGTGTCGGGATCGAGGGCGTTGGCGGACGGCGTCTGGTTCCCGACCTCGATCGTGCTGCCCGCATCCTGGCTGTACGGGGCTGCCCGCCACGAGGCGAAGTCCAGGATGCGGCCTCCCTCTCACGGGGTGAAGTGCCAGTCGCCCACGTAGCGGTTGGACGAGAACCGGTTGTTCCGGGCGAAGGTGACGGCGTCCTGGATCTCGGTCCCGACGTAGGGGGACCAGTCCGGGTACGAGCCGTAGTTGGAGAGGAGGGCCTGCTGCCCGCACGGGCTACCGGTGCCGCCGACCGCACCCTTGTCGATCCGGAAGTCGTTCCGGGCGCCGCCGCCACCGGTCCGGCCAGCGCGGCGGTGGTGCCGGCAAGGACCGTGCGAAGGGCGGCTACGACCGATCGGACCCGGCGGAGCGGGCGGCCGATCTCCGTCCGAGTGCGTACATGATTCCCCCTGCCATGAGCCGGCTGTCGATGGGGCAAGCGGCAGTCGCCCCACGGTTGCGAACCACCCAGTTCTACGACGAATAGGACGAAACCGATGATTCGGACTGGAGGGCACGGCTGTCGCCCTGCTAGCAGGTCCAGAGCTCGGCGGTGGCAGTGTTGCTCGGCGTCGACGTGTTCCCCGAACGGTCGACGGCCTTGACGACGAAGGTGTTGAGACCGTCGATCGTTGCGTAGGCGAACGACCTTCCGACCCCCGTGTCCACCGCCAGCGGGCTGAGCTCGCCGTTCACGTAGACCTCGTACTCGATGGCCGACTGGGCGTCGACGTTGTCGGT
>JAIVIH010000500.1 GCA_020200615.1 Actinomycetota bacterium
CCTTGCCGACCCTCACCTACTATCCGATCGACGGCATGGTCGGCGCCCCGCCCACCCCGAGCGCCCCCGGAGCGAGGGCCAGGGGGCCGTTCCCCCTGATCGTCTTCGCTCACGGCAGCGGGGTCATGAGCCCTTCCCGCTACGAGCTCCTCTTCCGCTTCTGGGTCGCCGCCGGATACGTGGTCGTCGCTCCCTCGTTCCCCCTGTCGAGCGACCCCGCCCTGGAACGGGGGAGCAGGGACGTGCTCAACCAGCCTGCTGACGTCAGTTTTCTGATCAGCGAGATGCTGCGGCTCAACCGCGACCCGACCAGCGCTTACGCCGGACTCATCGACCCGGACCGGATCGGGGTGGGAGGGCACTCCCTGGGCGGGGTGACCGCTCTGGGCGTGGCCTTCAACAGCTGCTGCCTCGACGCCAGGATCAAGGCCGGCTTCGTGCTCGCGGGGTTGGAGCAGGAGTTCCCCGGCGGGACCTTCTTCCCCGGGGATCCCGGAACCCCCACGCCGCTCCTCGTGGTCCACGGCGACGACGACGTCGTCGTTCACTATCCCGACGGCCGGAAGGTCTTCGATGACGCGCCGCCGCCCAAGGCCATGCTCACCGTGGTCGGCGGTGACCACAACGTCCCCTTCGCCGGAGGTCCCTCCCAGGATTTCGACAAGAGCAGCGGCCAGCCCAACGAGGAGACGGGGGTGGTCATCACCGGGACACTCGGCTTTCTGGACCGCTACCTCAAGGGCAGCCGGAATGCACTCGAGCAGGCCGAGGACAAGCTGCCCGGCGCTCTCATCGCCAGGCTCGAGATCGTCGAGGGCTAGCGGCCTTCGGCTCGCAAGCAGAGGCTTGCTCGCCGAGCTTCAAGGTGCTCCGGGCGACCGGCAAGCCGGAGGCAAACTTGCCTCCATCGCCCGAACGAGGTCGGTCAAGCGAGAGCTAGGTTCGACATCTCGATTGAAAGGCGGCGGATGATGCGACGCACTCCGACAACGCTCCGGGCCTGGACGGTAGGGCTGGCTCTGACCCTGGTAGGGCTGGTGGCGCCGGCCCCGGCGGTGGCCCAGACACCGGTCCTGCCCGCCATCCCCCTCACCATCTGGAGCGCCCCCCCAGGCTCGGTGCTCGATGGGATCGGAAGCTGGCTGGCGACGGGGAACGATCCCACGGCCGGGATCGGACAGGCCCAGGCTGACTACGCCTACTTCCACGAGTTCTACTTCGCCAACAGCCAGTCCTTCGGCGACATCAGCATGTTGACGTTCGGCGGCGAGAAGTTCGTCGAGCTCCGCGTCTTCGACGAGGAGGAGGGCAGGCTCCACCGGGTGCGGGTCCAGTTCCCATGGCAGGCGGGGCGATTCTACTTCCCGTTCGTCTACCGCCTGGCATCGGGCGTGTGG
>JAIVIH010000036.1 GCA_020200615.1 Actinomycetota bacterium
AGACGCTCCGTTGCTCAACTTCCACGCAGCCTGAGTGCTCAGTAAGACTCGCCTCCTACACCTTTGTAGGGACGCGGCGAAGATGATCAGTGGCGCACCCAACATGATCATGAAGTGATCACTCGCAGACAGGAACACGATCAGGCAAGTCGCGTCGGGCGCTGAGGGGCCGCCCAGCGCACACAGCCCCATGCCCGAAGGGCTCGTTCCCAGCCCGTGCAGCCATGAGCTATGCCGGTCATCTTCTCTCGGCACTTCTTGAGTCGCCCAGGCACCCCGAACCGTCGATATGGTCGGGTTCGGTACCAAGCTGAGGTTCAGAGTCCCGTCGTGGAACGGCCTCGTTCAGCCGGGCCTGCCATGCGCGAGCGCTGTCGGCAGCGCGGTCATCGACGCCGGGCGCGCAGGACGACGTCGGCGACGTGTGGGGTGCCGGGTGGCGGGTCGATGCGCGGCTCGACCACGTGCAGCTCGACCGTGAAGTCGTCGCCAAGCAGCCGGCCGAGCTCGTCGGCACCGACGTAGTTCGCCGGGTCGATGCCCTGCGACTTCATGTGCTCGCGGTGCTCGTCGTCGAGGTCGTGGTAGACGGCAAGTAGTAACCCTCCACGGCGCATTGTGCCGAGCAACCCCCGCACGGCAGTGTCACCGGCGGCCTTGGGAAGCGCTGGGTACTGCATCGAAACGAGGTCGAACGAGGCGGCCGGGAACGGTGTCTGCAGGGCGTCCCCGCAGATCCACTCGACCGTGGCTCGGGCCAACTCGGCAGCCTCGCGCGCCCGGCACACGGCGACATCGGAGAGGTCGATCGCAGTGACCGTCCAGCCGCGCCGAGCAAGCCAGATCGCGTCCGCACCCTCGCCACAACCGACGTCGAGCGCCCGGCCCGGGGTGAGGTCGGCGACCTCGGCGACGAGCCGCCCGTTGGGTCGCCCGCTCCACATCGCTCCGTCGCGCTCGCTGTACCTCGTGTCCCACTCGGCGGCCTGCGCCGCCGCGCCGAACCGCTGCTCGTCGTGTTCGCGCTCGTGCATGGTCCGCACGGTAGACCGCCGCCCGATCGGCGACCGTCGCCCCCATGCCGTCGCGGCGCGACGCTGAGCCGGGACCTCGACCGGCCACCCGCCCAGCGGCCGGTACGGTGGCTGGATGCGGCTCGGGTTCGCGGCGCCCGTTTCCGGTTCGTGGGCGAGCCCCGCCAACTGCGTGGAGATCGCCCGCAAGGCCGAGGAGCTGGGCTACACGTCCTTGTGGACCTTCCAGCGGCTCTTGTCACCACTGGAGGGCGATAGCCCTGTGCTCCCGCCTCCCTACCACAGCGTTTACGACCCGCTGGCGACACTGGCCTACCTCGCGGGCCAGACGACGAGGGTGCGGCTCGGGGTCGCCATCGCCAACATGCCGTACTACTCACCCCTGGTGCTGGCCAAGCTCCTCACCACCGTCGACCATCTATCCGGCGGTCGGCTGGACGCGGGGCTGGGCCTCGGCTGGTCGCCTCCCGAGTTTGCGGCCGTCGGAGTACCCACGGCCCGGCGTGGTGCCCGCGCCGAGGACTACATCCGCTGCCTGAAGGCCATCTGGACGGACGAGATCGTTGAGTATGACGGTGATTTCTACCGAGTTCCCCGATCGAGGGTCGACCCGAAGCCCGTCCAGAAACCGCATCCCCCGCTCCTGCTCGGCGGGACGGCCGAGGTCGCCCTCCGGCGTGTCGGACGGGTTGCCGCCGGGTGGATCAGCAGCAGCCGCGCAGATCTGAGCACGATCGACGAGTCGGTCGCCGTCATCCGGACCGAGGCTGTGCGAGCGGGCCGCGATCCCGACGACCTCCGCTTCATCTGCCGCGGTGTGGTCAAGGTTCGTACGGGGGAGCGGGGGCCACTGGTCGGCTCCCTGAAAGAGATTGGCGCCGACCTAGGGGACCTGGCGGCGAAGGGGATCACGGAAACATTCATCGACCTCAACTTCGACCCCGAGATCGGCTCCCCGGACGCGGATCCTGCGGTCTCGATCCGTCGAGCGCACGAGGTTCTCGAGGCCCTGGCTCCGGGCTGATCGAGAATGACCGACGGCGCACAACCCGGGAGGCTGCAGGTGGACCTGAAACTCGAGCTCGTGCTGGTTCCCGTCACGGACGTTGACCGGGCCAAGGCCTTCTACACGGAGAAAGTCGGCTTCATCCTTGACGTCGACCACCAAGTCAGCGACGAGTTCCGCGTCGTCCAGATGACGCCACCGGGGTCGGCCTGCTCGATCACCATCGGGATCGGGATCACCAACGCGACCCCGGGTTCCGTCCGGGGCCTTCACCTGGTCGTGTCCGACATCGAAGCGGCGCGTGCCGAGCTGGTGGAACGGGGAGTGGACGTCAGCGACCTCAGACACTTCGGGTCGACCGGGTGGGAGCCAGGGCCGGATCCGGAACGCCGGACCTACCGCTCGTTCGCCGACTTCACCGACCCTGACGGCAACAGCTGGATCCTCCAGGAGGCGAGGCGGGGCGAGGCCGGGGCCTGAAACGAAGGAACCCAGCCCGAGCCTCACTACGCTCGGCCCCGGGATGAGGACCACTGGCCGACGTTCCGCGGCGCCCGTCACCCGCACCCACTTCCGCCTCCGGACGGCCGCGCTCGCCGCAGCCATGAGCGCCGTCGGCCTGGGTCTCGCCGCTGCGACACCGTTGCAGGCCGCCCCTGCGGATGCCGCACGCCCGATCGCCCTGGTACTGGTTCGCGACCTCACCTGGTCCACCGCCCCGTCGTCGCTCGACGGGTTCGCCAGGGCGAACCTCTCCATGCGCACAGCCGAAGCGGAGGCCGAACCCGCCGACGTGTACTTGAGCCTCGGCAAGGGAGGTCGCTCCGCCGCACTCGAGGATGGCGCCGGAGCCGGCCGCATCGAAGCCACGCCGGGCGGGGGGCTGCGGCTCGTCGACTGGCCGGCTTTGCAGAAACGCGACCGCGACCTGCACTTCGGCGGGACCCTGGGGTTGGTGGGGGAGACCCTGAAGAGCGGAGGTCGCCGGTGGGCGCTGGCCAGTGACGACAAGGACGCCGCCGCGGCGGCGGCGTCGGCCGACGGCATGGTCCCCAGGTCCTACCCGGGAACCGTGGACGGGATCGAGAGCGCGATGACGGCTGAGCTCGATGCGATCTTCGTCGCCATCCCCCGCTCCCAGCTCTCGACGACGCTGCGGGCTCTCGACGGGACGTGCACGTTGGTCGCCAGCGCTTCCACTCCCACCGGGAGCCGGCATCTCGGAGTCCTTGCCGTGTCGGCCGCGTGCGGGTTGGGCTCCGCCGGGCTGGCCTCACCATCGACGCACCACGCCCACCTCGTGACCTTGCCCGACGTCAGCCGCACCTTCCTGGAGATGGCGGGAGTCCCTCGCCCGTCTTCCATCGGGGGCGCGGTCGTGACCCCGGCCGCGGCGGTCGACCGGGAGAACCTCGTGGAGCGCGACCGGCGGACCTGGACCGCCGACCGGTCCCGCACCGCGTTCGTCTGGCTGTTCGTAGTGCTCCACGCCCTCGGCGCTCTGATCGTGATCGTCTGGCGCAGGGCCCGGACGGTCGTTTGCTGCGCGCTACTGGCCATCCCCTCTGCCAGCCTGCTCATGATGCTCGTCCCGTGGTGGCGGGCGGGGGCGTGGCTCGGGCTTCTCCTGGGCGGCGCCGTTGCCGCCCTCATCGCCGTCGGTGGGGCAGTGCTCGTGAGACGTGACCCGGCCGTAGGGATCGCCGCCGTGGCCGCCTTCACCTCGGCCGTCGTGGCCGTCGACGCCCTCTTCGGCAGCCCGCTCCAGATCGACGCCCCGTTCGGCAACTCTCCCGTCGTAGCCGGGCGCTTCTACGGAGTGGGCAACATCGGTTCGGGATTCCTCGTCGCCGGTCTTCTTGTCGCCGGCGGCCTGGCCATCGACCGCTGGGGTCGTCGCGCTGTGCCGTGGGTCGGCGGAGCATTCGGGATGGGCGCGGTGGCCGGAGGGGCGCCGCAGTTCGGGGCCGACATCGGCGGCGTTCTGTTCGCGGTTCCCGCTTATGGCCTGCTGCTGCTGGGGGCTCGCCGCGCCCGGGTGACGGTCCGCCATGTCCTGCTGCTGGCCGGTGCCGCGGCCACCGTCGTGGCCCTGTTCGTGGCCGTCGACCTGGTGCGGGGGGCTGGATCGCAGACCCATCTCGCCCAGAGCGTCGGGGGCGATGGCTTGGGCGACGAGGTGATACGCAAAGCGAGCCGGGCGATCCAGACGGTCAAGGCGCCCATGGCCAACCTGGTGGTGATCGCCGCCGCCGGCCTGGTCTGGACGCGGTTCTCGCCGGGCCCCCGTTCCGCGCTGCGGTTCGCGTCCTACGCCGTGCTGGTGGCCGCCGTCGTCGGCTCTCTACTCAACGACTCCGGTGTGAACGTGGCGGCCGCGGTGGCCGCCGTGGCCTGGCCCGCCGGGGTTCTCGTGTCCTCCCGATCTGAGGAGGTCCGCCCCGCGGTGGACGGTGTCCTGGTATGACCGGGCCGTGAGCACGGAACACGGCGTGCGGCCGGCGCTGAGTGATCGCCGGTGGACCGTCCGGCTGGGGCTGGGTTTCGCTCTCGTCGCCCTCCTGCTTCACGTACCCGGGCTGGTGCGCCCCCTGTTCAACTCCGACGAGGCGAGCTTGGCCACCATGGCCATGGTCATCGAGCGGGGAGGCACGCTGTACCACGAAACCGCCGACCGGAAGCCGCCGGTCGTGCCGTACATCTACGCGCTGGTCTTCAGCGCCACGGGAGAGCGGGACATTCGTCCCGTGCGGGCCCTGGGCGCTCTGGCCCTGGCGGGTACGGCCCTCCTGCTGGCCTTCGAGGCAAAACGCAGGGCGGGTACCCGCGTCGCCGCCGTCGCCGCCGGAGGTTTCTTTCTGGCCGGTACGGCGGCCAACTTCCCGGCGGACTCCCAGGCCGCGGGCTTCGAGCTGTTCATGCTGCTGCCGATGACGGCCGCGGTTGTGGCCGCCGGGCGAGGCAAGGCGGTGGTGGCCGGGCTCTGCCTGGCCCACGGGCAACGGCGGATACCTGGTCCTGAGGGGGTCACTGCTCGCCTCCATCTTCCGCGGGCTGGGGATGACTTTGGCCTTCGTGGTCCTCAATGCCGTGTTGATCTGGTGCTGCGTGGTCGCCGGGCGCCGGGGCAAGGTCGACTGGGACCTCTGGCTGTGGCTCGCGGGCGGGGCCGTCGCCGTCCTGGCCGGCTTCCGCTTCTTCGGGCACTACTACCTGCAGCTCGTCCCTCCCCTGGCCCTGATCGCCGCGTGTGGGCTCCCGGCGACCAGACGGGCGTGGAGGTGGGCCGCCGCCGGTGGGGTGCTGGTCCCGGTACTGGGCATGTGGCTCTTCAGCTTCTTTCCGCCCAACGCCCGCGGGATCATCCCCTACCGGGACGTCGCCGATCGCACGCGCGCCCTGACCGTATCGTCCGACCGCATCTTCGTGTGGGGCGAGTACCCGGAGATCTATTGGGCTGCCAACCGCGAGCCGGCCACTCGCTTCATCCACACCGGCTTCCTCACCGGGAACTCGGGGGGCAGGGACGCCAACCTGGTGAGGCCGTCGGACGGGCTGCCGGGGGGATGGCGGCTCCTGGCCGCCGACCTCGCCGCCAACCCGCCCGACCTCATCGTCGACACCAGCAGGGCGTCGATCCGCAAGTCCGATCGACACCCCTTGGAGGAGACATTCCTGTGGGAGGACGTCGTTCGCGACTACCAGCTCGTCGAGGTCGTCGACGGGGTCAGGCTGTACCGACGGACGTCGTGAGCACGGGCCGCCCGAGGCGTCAGATCGCCTGGAGCTGGCCTCTGATCGCCCCCGGCCCGAAGCTGGGCGCGCTGTGGAGGTTGAGGTAGTACTGGGCGGGGTTGGCGGCAATGTTGTCAAGCAGGGCCTCGTTGTCCACCGTCACGCACTGCCTGAACTGCCCCGAACCCTGCTGCGTCGGGTTGGCGAAGGGGACCACGATGGGCCCGGACGCGGTCGTGGGGGCGAGGTGGATGTGGAGCCCGCTGATGGCGCCGTCGACGTTGGCGTACTGCAGGATCAGGCACAGCTGGTTCGTCTCGTCGTTGATGGTGATCACGGCGCGGCCGATGGCGTCCGGGTCGCCCGGTCCGGGGCGTTCGGCGGCGCCGGTGAGGACGGTGTACAACCGGGCGTCGGCCGCTCCCGCCGGTGAGACCGCTCCGAACACACTCAGAATCATCAGGCACGCGACCACGGCAATGCGACGAGTCATATGTCCACCTCCCGCTCGTTGGCTACGAGCAAAGCCTAGACGTCGCCGGATACGGAGTTGCTTCGCCCCGGGACCTCATTCGGCCGCGGGATGTCCCGTTCCTCCAAAGCGACCAGCGCCTGGTCGCTGACCTCGGGGATGTCGACCACCCTGCTGGCCTGGTTGGCCACGGCCGCCTCGAACAGGTTGCGGACGAGGCGCGCGTTTCCGAAACCCCGGTCGCGGGGCTGAGCGGCCACGTAGGCCAGCACCTGCTGACGGGCCTCCTCGGTCGGCACGTAGTGGCTCCTCTGGCACATCCCGTCGAAGATCCGTAGGAGCTCGTCGTCGCTGTAGTCGTCGAAGAAGATGGTCTTCGGAAAGCGTGAGCGCAGACCCGGGTTGGCGTTGAGGAACACCGACATCTCGTCCGGGTACCCCGCCACGATGAGCACGACGTCGTCCCGGTGGTCCTCCATCAGCTTGACGATCATGTCGATCGCCTCGTGGCCGAAGTCCGAGTCCTTGCCCCGGGCCAGGGCGTGGGCCTCGTCGATGAGCAGGATCCCGCCCAACGCCGACGTGAAAACCTCCTTCACCTTGATGGCCGTCTGACCGATGTAGCCGGCCACCAGGCCCGACCGATCCGTCTCGATCAGGTGCCCCTTCTCGGCCACGCCGAGGGTCCGGTAGATCTGGGCCAGCAACCGGGCCACCGTCGTCTTGCCCGTCCCCGGGTTGCCGGTAAAGACCAGGTGCCGGCTGGTATCGACCACGGGCAGGTCGCGCTCCTTCCTCAGCTTCTCCACCCGGAGCAGGTTTGCGACCAGCTTCACCTCGGCTTTCACCGGCGCCAGGCCCACGAGGCCGTCCAGCTCGGCCAGCAGCTCTTCCAGCGGGCGAGGAGGCGTCAGGGGCCCGGCTGGCGCGGGATCGGTCACCGTCCCGGGGGAGGGGACCGCGGGCGCTCCGGCCGGCGAACCCGGCTGCAGCCGGGGCCCTCCACCCCGCTCAGAGGGCCGCTCGGGCCCGCCCGGGCGCTGCACCCCCGCCTTGTCCATGGTGGCCAGAAGCATGGACCGGAACCGTTCGATGGCCGACAGCTCGGCGTGGGTCGGCTTGGCGTCCAGGGCGGCCACGGCGTGGGCGATCTCGATGGCGTCGAGGCAGTAGCGCCACGAGCTGGCTGTTCCCGCCCGGGTATCCGCCTTGACGAGGATCTCGAGCAGGGCCGAGGGGGCGTCGAGGAACGTCCGCTTTCCGGTCAGCAACCCCGCCGTCCGAAGGCCAGCAGGGTTCCCCGCCTGGAACACGGTGTCGAAGCGGAACGAGAAGGTGGCGACGAAAGCCCACAGCTCCGCGTCCGTGTGGAGTCCGTCGGCGTCGACGAAGCCGGCCGTGAGGTTCAGCGCTTCGAGGGCGACGTCGTCCCGCAGCTTGACCGGCTTGGCCAGTCGGAGCTCGGTGCCCAGGTACACCAGGAAGGCGATCCCGTGGATCGGGCCCAGCAAGCCGATGAAGTCGGGGCCGTCGGATACCCGGTACGTGACCACGGCGGCGAGGAGGACCAGGTAGGTGGCGGCTTCGACGTAAGCGACGAGGCGGAACTTCTCGGTCAGCGAGGAGGCAGGCACGCCAGGAGTATGGCCCAGGCCGAACGCCCCATCCCAGGTGGGTCCTGGGGCGGCCACGGAAACGCTGTCACCCACCCCGGTCTGCGGAGGACGCCCCCGCTCCGGCCTTCTTGCGGCCGTTCCCACGCTTCTCCTCACGCTTGAGCCACCGGCCCACGACGAACAGGATGCCGAACAGGATGGCCACGCCCACCGCTGTCAGCCACGGTCCTGCCCGCTTGTAGGCCTCCCCCAGCACGTAGCCCGCTCCGATGACCTCGGCGATGGACAGCACGGCACCGATGGTGTCGGCGGGGAGGAACGCTCTGGGCTCCATCCTTGAGGCGCCCGCGGCCGCGCCCAGCAGGCTGGATGGGAACGCCGCCAGACGGCCGGCCACCACGACCCCCCGGCCCTTCCGGTCCAGGATCCGGCAGAGGTCCTGGATGCGGTCCCGGGGCAGGAACCGGGCGGCGACCTTGGGGAGGCCCTTTCCCGACTGGATCTCGTCGGCGAAGGCTCGCCCGATTCCGTAGAAGAGCCAGACGCCGAATATGGCCAGGGGGACGGCCGCCACCAGGACTGCGATGAGGTTGACGTCCCCCTGGCGGAACAGGAAGCCCGCGGCCAGAAGGATCTCCTTCGTCGGTCGCAGCAGTACCAGGAAGACGAAGTGGTCGTCCCAGAGCACGGGGACCAGCGGGATGGCGACGATGCCGAGGACGGTCCGAAGGCCGGCGAGGACCAGGAGCGCGGTCCGGGCCTTCTCGAGCCGGCCCGTTGTGGCGCTCACGGCGTGGGTAAACCTGCGGACATGCGGGCTGGTCTACCCCAAGTCGTCCGCCGGCGACTCGACCCCCAACAACGCTACGGACTGCGTCTCACGCTCCTCGGCCTGACCATGGTCCTGGTGGCCGTGCCGTTCAGCACCCTGCTCTTCCAGGTTCTGGCCAAGGGCTCCCTGACTCGCCTGGACGGTTCCCTGGCCGACCGGTTGAACGCCGAGGTCCACGACAGGCCCGCCGTCCTCCGCTTCCTCGAGGCCATCACCTGGCTCGGCCGCCCCGGCTGGCTGGCCGTGGTCATCGGCGCGGCCGCCGCCTTTGCCTGGTGGCGTGGCCGGCGCCGGCTGGCCCTCTTCCTCGTGGTCACCGCTCTCGGAGGAGGCCTGGTGGACTCGTTGGTGAAGATCCTGGTCGACCGGCCCCGCCCCGTGGTCGATCACCCGGTGATCACCGCGTTCGGGAAGAGCTTTCCCTCGGGCCACGCCATGTCGTCGTTGGTTTGCTACGGGGCCGTGCTTCTGGCGTTCCTTCCTGCCGTGCGGCGGCGGCTGCGGCCTCTTGCCGTCCTGCTCACGGCCCTCCTGGTCCTGGCCATCGGCTCCTCTCGCCTACTGCTCGGCGTCCACTTCCTGACCGACGTCCTCGGCGGGTTCGTGCTCGGCCTGGCCTGGCTCGCCGGCGCCGTAGCCGTCTTCGAGATCTGGCGGACGGAGGAGGGGCGCCGTTCGGCCGAGCCTCTCGCCGAGGGGGTCGAACCCGAAGCCGGTCCCGCCCTGCGTGGAGACCCGGCGGGCCATGCGGGCTCGGCCGACACCGGGTGACCGTTTCAGGGGGTCGCCGCCCAAGACAGCTTCAGGGTCCCGCCCAGGAAGGCGGCCAGACGCTCGGCCTCGTGTTCCGCAGCACGCCGGACCTTGGCCGGGAGGTCCACGAACGGCTCTATCTCGACCTCGACGGCCGCGCCCTTCCGCTCGTGGCGCCACACGCCGAGCGTGTGCCCGTCCACGGCCAGGACCGGTGAGATCCATCCCTGGGGGCGGTAGATCCGCGACGAGAGCGGTCCCGGCAACAGCTGGTCGACGTGGCGGGTGGCGGCGATGACCCACTGATCGAAGGCCGGAAGGAGCCGGACGGAGTGAGGTCGCCGCCGTTCACGGGCCCCGGGCAGCGACTCGGCCAGCATCCACGCCCGGGTCCCCTCGACGTCGACCTCGACGGCCTCCTCGCCCAGCCCCTTGATCGTGGCCTGGCCCTGAGCCGGACTGATGGCCCACCACCGGGCGAAGTCGTCCCGAGTGGCCGGTCCGTGCGCGCCGAGGAAGGCACGGGCCACGTCGAGGACGGCCGCCTGCGGATCCACGGCGTCGGAGGGTCCGAGCCATGTCTCGGGATGGGCGAACCGGACCTTCTGGCCGACGCCGGGCCCGAAGCACAACTGGCCCCGGTAGCAGGCGGGCTTGAGCAGGGAGCCCCAACTACCGAGGACCTTCTCTCCCAACTCTGCCGAGCCAGTCAGCCGGGAAACGGCCGCCGCCAGCTCCTCCCGGGTCAGGAGCTGGTCCCGAAGGGCGTCGGCCACGGCTCCGAGGAACCGCTCAAGCTCGTCCGCGCTCACGCCGAAGGCCCGCAGCCAGCTGGGCTTGAGGTAGTTCCTGTAGGTGCTGAGGGCGCTCTGCCACATGGGGTAGTCGGCCGCCGGAAGCACGTGCAGCGTTCCCCGCATGGCCCACGTCTTGACCAGGGTCCGCTCCTTCCACAGGCCATCGGCCAGGGCCTGGGGCTCGAGGTCTTCGACCCTGGCCCACAGGGTGAGTTCGGCCGAGGACATGAGCTGGGCGTGCAGTCCGCACAGCCGTTCCGCCACTGCCACCATCTCGGACCGGGCAACGCGCCGGTCGAGGTGGTGACGGCGGAGCCGCCACGCCACCGCCTGGGGCCAGGTCAACCGGGCCGCGGGAGGCTCGAGCTTCTTGGCCGGCAGGGGTTCCTCCTTGACGGGCGGACGCTGAAGGGTGCTCGATGTTGTCATGAGGTCTCGCATCGGGGTCCCCGCCTGGCCGTGTGCGCTCGCCGTGGCTCTGATCGCGGGGAGCGCAGCGTGCGGGGGCTCCTCCGGAAGTGGGAGCGGGACTCCGACGACGGTTGCGCCCACCGGCTCCGAGGGCCCGAGCGGCCCCCTGAGCGGAGTGGAGGGGCCGGCCACGGTCTCGATCGCCCGCCCCGGCTCCGCCACCACGACGACCAAGCCGGCGTCGCTCTTCGAGTTCGTGGACTACGTCGTGTCCGGCGGCCTGGCCGGCGTCACCGACCACCTGAAGGTCTATCCCGACGGCCGGGCCGTCTACGAAAACGGCTCCCGGGTCGTGAACTTCACCATCCCTGCGCCGACCATCGATGAGCTCCGCCGCACTCTCGCCGCCGCTGACCTTGCGTCACTGCCCCCCATTAGCGGCAGCCGGACTCCGGACGCCTTCGCGTACCGGGTCATCTACGGCGGCCAGGCCGTCAGCTACTACGACGGTGCCATGCCGCCGGCGCTGGGACCGGCCGCGGCGATACTGACGCGGGAGATGACCCGAGCCAAGCAGATGCGCTGACGAGCCGACGCGACAATCAACGGCCTTCTAGGGTGACCGGGTGATCTCCGACGCCGATCGGTGGCGGGTACCTCCCGGGACCCCCGTCAACCTGGCCGACATCGACCCCGCCGCGACCGACGCCGCCCCCGGCGGCAAGGCCGAGACCACGGTCACCTTCAGCGATCTCCGGGGTCAGCTCCGGGACCTCCAGGAACGTCTCTGGGCCGGGCAACGCCAGTCGCTCCTGATCGTCCTCCAGGCCATCGACGCCGGCGGGAAGGACGGCACCCTCAAGCACCTGTTCCGCGGCATCAACCCGGTCGGCTCCCGACTGGCCTCGTTCCGGGCGCCGACCGAGGAGGAGCGATCGCACGACTTCCTCTGGCGGGTGCACAGGCAGGTGCCGGCACGGGGCGAGATCGTCGTGTTCAACCGGTCTCACTACGAGGACGTCCTGGTGGTGCGGGTGCACAACCTGGTGCCCGAGGACGTGTGGCGGCCCCGCTACGAGCGGATCAACCAGTTCGAAGCCCTGCTCGAGGAGGCCGACACCAGGATCGTCAAGCTGTTCCTGCACATCTCCAAGGAGGAGCAGGCGGAGCGCTTCCGGGCCCGCATCGCCGACCCGGCCAAGCGCTGGAAGTTCCGCAAGGGTGATCTCGACGAGCGGGCCCGCTGGGACGACTACCAGGACGCCTTCGCCGAAGCGCTGCAGCGCACGTCCACCGAGAGAGCGCCGTGGTACGTGGTGCCGGCCGATCGCAAGTGGTACCGCAACTGGGTCGTGAGCCAGATCGTGCTGGCCACCCTGAACGACATGAAGCCCGAGTTCCCGGCGGCCGAGGACCTCGAGGGCGTGGTCGTCACGTAGTCACCAGCGGTGACGAGGGCCGAGTGCCGCTTCCCTAGGGGGTGGTGGTGCTGGTCTCGGGAAGGGTGGTGGAGGTGGGCGCCGTTAGCGGAGGCGCGTTCGTGTCCGGGTCCGGGTCTGGCGGCGACGGCGGGGTCGTCGTGTCCGGATCGGGCTCGGGGAGCTCCGGCGGCGGGGGCGGGCGCACGGGGTCGTCGGGCGGCGGCGGGACGTCGCTCGCCGACGGGCCGTCACCGATCACGTAGACCGCCGTGCCCGTCGGAACTTGGTCGTGGAAGCTGCCCGACGCGTACATGGGGATGCGCACGCAGCCGTGGGAGGCCGGGTAGGCGGGCACCGACGGTGAGCCGTGGATGGCGATCCCGCCGTAGAAGTACGAGGGGTGGTAGAGCTCGCCCAGCGGGCTGATCTCCAGGCCGTTGTACTTGCGCCCGATGGTGAACGACCCCGTGGGCGTGATGGCCGTGTCGCAGTCGCCGTCCACGCAGTAGTACTCCCCGTTGCCGGTGGAGACGGGGAGGATTCGCGAGAGGGACCCGCTCTCCCAGAGGAACAGCACCTGCTTGTCGAGGCTGATCTCGACCCGCGTGGACTCCCCGCCGGGCACCATGGGGCCGGGCCGGGAAGCGCCGGCCGCCGCCTCTCGCACCTCGTCGCTGTATTCGCCCGTCGGGTCCAGACCTTCGACCCTCTGGAAGGCGGAGATGGCGTAGTGGGTCTGCCATCCGCCGAACCCGTCCGGAGTGCCCACGTCGTAGCCGAGGTCGGCCAGCCGCTGCTGCAGCTCCATGAGCCCGGGATCGGCTTGAGCGGGAGCGGCCTTCTCCGTCGTGGTCGTGGTCTCGCTCTCGGCCGGCACCGTGGTGGACGTGCTGACCGCGGTGGTGGAAGGCCGAGGCGCGGTCGTGGAGGTGCGTCCTTGGACGACCGGGGAAGTGAAAAGGTTCCGTCCTCTGGCACTGAAGCGAAGAGGTTAGCCGTTTCCCGCCTGCTCGCATACAGGCGCCCCACCGCCGCCCGTCGTGGCCGGGCCGCGGCCGGTCTACCGTCCAGGCATGGCCAAGACGACGTCAGCCGAGGATTTCCCCACTCGCATCAACCAGGCCTACGCCACCGATGGCCAGGCCGTCGAGCTGGGACGGGCCGTACTCGAGGGCGCCACCTACCCCGAGGCTTCGGTGCGGGTGCCGGTCTCGATGTGCAATCGCCACGGGCTGATCGCCGGCGCGACCGGGACAGGCAAGACGAAGACCCTCCAGCTCATGACCGAGCAGCTGTCGGCGCTGGGCGTTCCCGTTTTCGTGTCCGACGTCAAGGGAGACCTGACCGGCCTGACGCGACCGGGGGCAACCAGCGAGGCGGTCCAGAAGAGGGTGGACGACCTCCAGGTCGACTGGTCACCCACCGGCTTCCCGGTGACGTTTCTGTCGTTGGGGGGGATCGGCTCCGGGGTCCCCGTACGAGCCACGATCTCCGGCTTCGGCCCGCAGCTCCTGGGCAAGGTCATGGGGGCCAACGAGACCCAGGCGTCTTCGCTGTCCCTGGTCTTCCGCTACGCGGACGACAACGGCCTCGCCCTCCTCGACCTCGACGATCTCAGAGAAGTCCTCAAGTACCTCACTAGCGACGAGGGCAAGGTCGACCTGAAGGACATCGGCGGGCTGTCCTCGGCCACCGCCGGCGTGCTCTTGCGCAAAATCGTGGAGCTGGAGGATCAGGGGGCCGACGCCTTCTTCGGGGAGCCCGAGCTGGAGGTGGCCGACCTCCTCCGCCGGACCCCCGAGGGCATGGGCGTGATCTCGTCTTTGGAGCTGGCCGGCGTACAGGACAAGCCGAGGCTGTTCTCGACCTTCCTTATGTGGCTGCTGGCCGAGCTCTTCCACGACCTGCCCGAGGTCGGCGATCTCGAGCAACCGAAGCTCGTCTTCTTCTTCGACGAGGCCCACCTGCTGTTCGAGGACGCCAGCGACGCCTTCCTCGACCAAGTGGCGCAGACGGTGCGCCTCATCCGGTCCAAGGGCGTGGGCGTGTTCTTCGTCACCCAGCTACCCGACGATGTGCCCGACGAAGTCCTGGCC
>JAIVIH010000291.1 GCA_020200615.1 Actinomycetota bacterium
GCCGCCTCGGCCGCTCGCAGCACGCCCAGCATGAGCCCGAGCTTGGCCACCTGCCGCTCTTCGGTCGACATCCCAGGGCGTGCCTGCGGGTTCCCACCGGCCAGGCGGCCCTCGGGCTGCTCGTCTTGGACCGCGTCCTTCAGCTCCGAGACGATCCATCCCTCCAGCGTCTCATCCGACGGCGGGTTCCACTGGTGCTCGATGTCGTCCCACCATTTCGTCATGGGAATGGCAACGCCGGTCAGGTCGTCCAGGGTCAGGCAGGCCACGACGAGATCCTGCAGATAGGCGACCTGGCGGCGGTAGGGGGCTTCCTCGCCGTCGTCGAGGCCGATCGAGGCCAGTTGCTTGGCCACTATTTGGGTCGGCTTACCCCAAGTAGGCGTGATGAGCAGGTCGTGGGGCTCGCCGGGCATGTCCGCAAAGCGAGCCCAAACGTCGCCCAGCACGGGAAAGTCCTGCAGCTGCCGCCGCCGGCCGCCGGCACCCAGCAACAGCGTGTCGACGACCTTTGCACCGACTCTCATTTCCGCGACTCTAGCGAGTCGTCTACCCTCTTCCTCAGTACCCCCTCCTGAGGAATGCCGTGGTCGACAACCGATTGATCGCCGATCGAAGTCCCACGGTGCGCGCCTTCGAACCCAAAGCGGTTCCAAGCGCGCTCTCTTCCTGAGGAGAGGATCTCCCTTGCCCGAATGGTACGAATCCTTCTTTGACGCGCTCGCCAACGACGTCTGGCGGGCCCTCATGCCGGCCGAGGCCTCCGACGCCGAGGCGGCCTTCCTCGTCAGGCAACTCTGTGCGTCTGACGAGGGGACCCGGCTCCTGCTCGACGTCCCCTGTGGCGACGGACGCCTCGCCCTCCGCATGGTCGCCCTGGGCCACGACATCGTCGGCGTCGACCTGTCCAGCTACGCCATCGACCGGCTCAGGACCGACGACACCAGTCGTCGGGTCGACGCCCGCGTCGGAGATCTGCGCGACCTGGGGGCCGCCCTGATCGGCACTGAGGCGTTCGACGGCGCCTGGTGCATGGGCAACAGCTTCGGCTACCTCGGTCACCGGGACACGGTGGCGTTACTCGACGGACTGGCCGCCAAGCTGCGGCCCGGTGCTCGCTTCGTGCTCGATGCGGCGACGGTGGCCGAGATCGTGCTGCCCCGCTTAGGCGAACGCGACCGCCACGAGGCGGGTGGTGCGGTTCTCACCAACGTCCATACCTACGAGGTCAGAACCTCCACCATGGTCACGGCCACGACTCTGGAACTGGGCGACCAGCGCGACGATCGAGTGGCGCGTCACCGGGTGATGACGTGCCGCGAGATCGTCGACCTGGTGGAGGATGCCGGCTTTTCCGTCGAGGAGATCGCCGGCGGGCTCGACGGGGAGGAGTTCCGGGTGGGCGCTCCTCGATGTCTGATCACGGCCCGGAGGATCTGATCGGTTCCAGGCGGCCGTCAGACCGAACTGAGGTCACCCTGCTTGACGAGGCGCATCCACGAGAAGTACTTCCTGGCCAGGTCCACTGATTCGGGGAACGTGAGCGGCCCCTGAATGTTGCGGTTTTCGAGCAAGGCCAGACCACCTTCGGGCTCGCCCTCGACCTTCTTGACGTTCTTGGTGTTCCCGTGGCCCCTGAAGAAGATCGCCATGCTCTTGTCGTACTTGTCCGCGACCGCCGCGTGCTCACTCGCCCGCACAAGCGGGATCAGCGACTTCGGGTCGAGCAGGTCGGGTCCGTCGTTGACGATGTACCAGAGCCAATCCCGCCGCGTCATCGACCCCAGCAACCCGCTGAAGCCCGGGGCCAGACGGGGGTCGAGGTACAGCATCGGGTCGCCCATGCCGTTGGCTCGCTTAGCCGTCACCTTCTTGTTGTCATATTTGGCGACGTGCAGCCGGACCGATGCCGCGACTTCGGGGCTCAAAGCCTCGAACAGGATGTCGGAAGAGTCCGCGATCAGCGATCGAGTCGCTGCGGGAACCTGGGCCCAGAGGGTTGCGAAGGAATAGCGGGACATCAGGGGCAACTCGTTCTTGATGCCCTCTCTGATGGTCCTGCTCAAGACCGACATGTACACGATGGCGAGGGACAGGAACCCGGTCAGCTGGTCGAGGCCTTCGGATTCGTCCGTCAGCACGCCGGCGGTGACCAGCTTTCCCACGACAGTCCGGGCGCGACCTGGGGCAGTGCCGAGGACCTGGGTGACCGACCCTTGGGTGAGAGCGACAGGGTCGTTCTCTCGGTAGACCAGCTGGCGAACCGCGTCCTTCTCCTCATCCCTGTCATCGACGGCACCGGTGGTCCCGAGCGTCTCCATGACGTGGGGGAGATCGCTCAGCGAGACACCGCCCGTCACCTGAGGCTTGAACTCTCCTCCCGGCTTCCCGCCGTAGAGGTAGATGCCGGAAGTGCTGAACCCGTGTACTGATGGGCCGACGAAGCGGCCGTAGCTCAGCGAGTCCTTCTGGGCCAGCCAGTCACCGGAGGCTCCCGAGTTGTACTTGGCGAACATCTTCTGCAGGTCGGCGAGCGCCGCCTCCAGCCGTTCCTCTCCCTGCTCGGTCTCCGGAAACGGCTCGGTGACGATCTCCAGGTCCATGACGTTGCTGTAGCCCCCCTGGGTGTAGGGCCCGTCGGGCTCGATCCTGTAGCCGAGGCCCTTGTGCAGCGCGCCCTTCTTTGGTCCGGCCTGAAGGTTGAACTGGCCGACGAGGTTGTTGATGTGACCCGCCGCCGGTTGGGCGAAGATGTTCTCGCCCGTGTACTCCTCTTCGTTTCGCTCCTCGTCGGTCTTCTCGGAGCCGGGTGCGGCGATCTTGCCACCGCCGAGCCAGTGACCGAGCCGGTAGGAAGTCGGGTCGCGGAGCCAGTTGTAGCCGGTCTGGAGCTTGAGCACGGTCCACGAACCGTCCTCGAATTCGAACCCGACGGCTCGGCGCACGGGTTGGACGGTGCCCGGACCGGTTTGCTGGACGACGTGGGCCAGTTCGTGCGCCAGCAGGTGCTGGCCGGAGGAGGTCTGGGGCCGGTACTGGTGGCGCGCGAAGAAGATGTCGCTACCGACGGTGAAGGCGCGCGATTGCATGGCCGCGTTGAGAGCGTCTGCCTTCGGGCCGGCGTGCACCCGAACCCCGCCGAGCTCCGTCCCCAAGGCGCCCTCCATCGACCCCCGCAGCTTCGCCGGTAGGGGCGTGCCGCTCCGCCGCTGCTCGCCAATGTGGCGTTCGGTTTCTTGGTCGACGGGGCCGCCCTCCAGCCCCACTGGCGCCGCAGGGCTGCCCATGCGCCTCACTCGCCCCCTCGGCCTGAGCTCGACTCCGTCCACGTCGACGGGCTCTGGGTCCGCGCCCGCCCGCTCTCCGATCGAGCGCATGACGGCATCCGCTACCGCGTCGGCCTCGTGTTCGTAGCAGTCACCTGCCGGTCCGACCACCAGCTTGGGCTGCGCCCCCTGCGCGGTCAGCAGTCGAGTGACGGCCCGGTTGCCGATGGAGCGCTGGAGCTGACGCACGGCGGAGGCCGTCTTGGGCACGGGTCGCGTGCGCGCCGGGCGCGCCACCCGAACGGGCTGCGGCTGGGCGTGGTCTGGTTTCGACGTCGCCGAAGACTCGGACCGTTGGTGATCGTGCGCAGCCAAGCGAAAAGACGGTACCAGCGGCGTGCTGCTTGTGGTCCCGCTTGCACCTGCGGCGTGCCCCTCTTGCCCCCTCGTCCAGGCCGGATGGCCCGTGCACTGAGACGTTCATCATCAACGTCACGCCGGGTAGCGACGGCGCAGAAGGCGTGATCTGCCAGTTCACAGGCGGGACGGGCAAAGGGCCGGCGCCTCAGGAGATTCGCGGGTTACGGCTTCGCTCTGCCCGGCGAGGACACCGCCGGGAAGTACGAGGGAGGCTGATCCTCCCGTAAACACCGCGTGTGTTCTCAGGCGCCAATCGGCACCTTCAGTACCTGCCCAGGAAAGATCAGGTCTGGATCGGTGATCTGGTTGGGGTTGGCCCGGACGATGAGGGGAAAGTCGCTCCCGTTCCCGTAGTTCGCTTCAGCGATGGCCCACAAGGTGTCGCCCGGTCGAACGAGGTGCTCTCGGTAGCCGATGTAGTTGGCCACGATCCGAGGACCGAGGATTACGGGAACGATGACCTTGTTGATCTCCGAGCCGTCGGCCGCGCTGACCTCGAACACCTCGACGAAGACCCGGTCGAGGGCGAAAGCAGCGCCGCCGACGTCGACCTGGAGCTGGTACTGGCCGTGCTCGCCGGTGCCGCCACCGACCATGAAGAAGCCCGTCACCTCGTCGTGGCCTTCGTGGACTCGGTAGTTGAGCGTCGCCTCGAACCCGGTCCCGACGCCGCCCATGAGGATGGGGTTGCCGACCAGGTCGAAGGCACGAGGCTGATCGATGCGAATGGTCATGAAGTCCCTCCAGTTCCAGGATGCCCTTCAGTCGATTGGCCGGGGACGACCCGGCTGTGGATCTCGGTCGTCAAGGCGTGAATGGCTCGAGTCAGCTCGGTGTTGCTCTTGAGCTCCTGCTCCTGCTCAACGAAGTCGTGGTTCGCCTTGGCCTGCTGGAACGCGGCCTGGCGGTTCTGGCCGATCATCACGAAGGTCGACAGGAAGATCGCTTCGAGCGACACGACCAGCGTCAGCTTCGGCCACGGGTCGGATTCGACGAACAGCATCCAGAGGACGAAGGCGGCAGCGTGGATGTAGACGAAAGGCATCGACCCCGCGAAAGCGGTTATGGCATCGGCGACGCGCAACTGGGCGTCGGCCGCACGATGAGCCCGGTGGGCTACGACGACGGGGTGGTCCTTTGCCACCTGGTCGAGACTGGTCACATCATCTCCTCCTGCTCGTAGGCCGTTGCCGACAGTGGAGCCCCGGACGGTGGCCTGACCTCAGCCCGTCAAGGCAGGCGACCCAGGGGTCGGCTGAGCGGGCCTCGCTTGCGCCGTCACGGTGAAGACCTGAGCCCGGTACTCCGCATCCTCGCCACACGTGGCGCCGACGAGCACCCTGCCGCTGGGTTGAAAGCCAGCGGGCACAAGGAGCAGCGCGCTCCAGGTACCCGCCGGCTCGGCGTTGACGAGCTTGCGGTCGAGGTTGCGCTGCGCTCCCTCGTCGAACAGGAAGACATCGATCTCGGCAGGCGGAGAGCATCCCGTGCCCGGTCACGGTGATCGTTGTCCCGCCCGGCCCGGACGTCGGCAAGATGGTCAGCTGACCGGGAGGCTCGGGCTGGGCGGCAACAGCACCCACGCCCACCGCCAGTGCGGAGACCAGGACCAATCCGTACGGCCAACCCCATCTCCGCATGGACAACCTCCTACACCCGTCGATCGGCGCAGAGGTCGAGCGTAGCGATCGCCGGTGCCCGGAGCGACCTTGGCCGGGTGCGGGGCGGCACGTGCCACACGTTTCGTGATCCGAACGTCCCGGGTGCCACGTACATCTCACGGGGTATCCGGCGAAAGATGACGGGCATAAGG
>JAIVIH010000246.1 GCA_020200615.1 Actinomycetota bacterium
CGCCAGCGGCGACGCTGACGCGGTGCGGAGGGCGGCACATTCCTTGAAGTCCAGTGCCGGAAATGTCGGCGCCGTTGCCGTGCTCGAGGCGGCGGACCGGCTCGAAGCGGCGGCCGAGAAGGGCGATGGAGCGTCGATGATGGAGCCTCTGCTCGAGGCGCTATCGACGGCCTACGCGGTCGCTTCGGCCGAGCTCGAGGTCTTGGCCGGAAGCCGTGGGAGGAGCCACGGATGAAGACGGTCGCATATATAGAGGAAAACGAGGACAACCGGCTCCTCGTGCGGGCGATCCTCGAGGATCACTACAGGATCATCGAGTACGAGACCGGTCGCAAAGCCCTTGAGAGCCTCGGCCACGTGAGGCCCGACCTGATCCTCCTCGACATCTCGCTCCCTGAGATGGATGGGACGGAGGTCCTGCGCCGGATCCGGAACGATCCCCAGATCGGCCGGCTACCGGTCATCGCGCTGACCGCTCACGCCATGGCCGGTGACCGGGAGAAGTTCCTGTCGGCGGGGTTCGACGAGTACGTGTCGAAACCAATCGTCGACGAGGAAGTCCTGCTGGGGGCGATCCGCCGTCTGCTCCAGTGAGCGCTCAGAATCGCCGCGCCCTGACGTACGTCATGCTTCTCGTCATCCTGGCGGTAGGAGCGGCCCTGACGAGAGGCCAAGAGGGGGTCTCGAGCCCCGAGCTTCACAAGATCGCAGAGGCGCTGGCGACCGCGATGGCCCTTTTCCTCGGCTCGCTCGCTCTGGTGAGGTTCTACAGCAAGAAGAACAACGCCTTCCTGTTTCTCGGCACCGGCTTCCTCGCCACCGCGGTTCTCGATGGTTACCACGCGGTCGCCTCGGATGACCTCTGGGGCTGGGTCGCATCGCGTACGTTGCTGGGCCTTTACTTCTGTCTCAATTGGCTCGGATGGCGGCGCGAGCGCCTGCTAGGTCCAGCCGGCCGGATCAGCGAGCGGACGATCTATCTGATGACTGGGATACTCACCGCTTCGACGATCATCGCCCTCGAAGGGGCCATTCGATGGCGCACATGCGGTCAAGCTCGCCAGCTACCTCAGCGTAGCAGTGGGCCTGTTGATCAGCGTCTACCGCACGTTCCGGCGGGCCGAGGAGAGCACGGACGGGCTCATGCGCGAAATGGTCCGACGTGAGCGGGGGGTAGAGGATCTGCGGAAAGCCAAGGAGGCCGCCGAGGCGGCGACACAAGCCAAGAGCGAATTCCTGGCCCGTATGAGCCATCAACTGAGGACCCCGCTGAACTCGATCATCGGCTTTGCCAACATCCTGAGGAAGAACAAGCACGGCCGACTCGACGACAGCGAGATCGATTTCCTGGATCGAGTTCGAGACGCGGGGCTGCAGCTGTTGAGCTT
>JAIVIH010000292.1 GCA_020200615.1 Actinomycetota bacterium
TTCGCCGTGTTCGCGGCCCGGTCCGAGGCCGTCCTGCAGCAGGACGTAGAGGGGTTCATCTCCGTGATTGCGACCGAGAAGCCCCTGGCCGATCCCAACGCCGAGGCGCACCCCAACGGCCCGCGTCGTCCTCGGCCAGACGCTATGACAAGGGCGTTAGCCCGGCAATACCAGCCTGTCTGAACCGGGTCGCCTGGTAGATTCGGGGTTCCGGGGTCGTCTGACGATCGGACGGTTGTTCCAAATGGCTGAGTCAGACAAGACGTGCTTCGTGGTCATGGGTTTCGGCATCAAGACCGACTTCCTCACTGGACGGTCTCTCGACCTGGACAAGTCCTACCGGAGCATCATCAAGCCGGCGGTGGAGGAGGCCGGCCTGCAGTGCATCCGGGCCGACGAGATCATCCACTCCGGATCCATCGATCTGGCGATGTACCGCCATCTGCTCGAGGCCGACGTCGTCGTAGCCGACATCTCGACCTGCAACGCCAACGCCCTGTACGAGCTGGGCGTGCGGCACGCGCTCCGGCCGTTCACCACGGTCACGATCGCCGAAGACCAGATCACCTACCCGTTCGACGTGAGCCACATCGTCATCCGTCGCTACAAGCACCTCGGGCAGGGGATCGATTTCGAGGAGGCGGTGCGCTTCCGTACCGAGCTGACCGAGGCCATTCGCACCCTGATCAGCCGGCCCGAGGCCGACAGCCCGGTCTACGGCAGCCTGGCCGGGCTGCGGCCGCCGGCCTTGGAGGTCAAGGTGGTCACGTCGCCGGCCCCTTCGCTTCCCGACCCCAACGATCAGACCCTCAGCGTCCTCTGCCAGCGGGCCGAGGTAGCCATGAAGGCCGGCGAGTTCGAGGAGGCCAAGGCTCTCTTCGGCGCCGCCCGCGCCCTCTGGAACAACGATCATTTCCTCACCCAGCAGATGGCCCTGGCGACCTACAAGAGCGGCATGCCCACCGAGCTGGCCGCGCTCCAGGAAGCCAAGGCCATCCTCAGCGAGCTGGACCCCGAGGTGTGCAACGACCCGGAAACCCTGGGCCTCTGGGGAGCGGTGCACAAGCGACTATGGAAGGAGACCAAAGAACGGGTCCATCTCGACACCGCCATTCGGGCCTACCAGCGGGGCTTCGACATCCGTACCGACTACTACAACGGCATCAACCTCGCCTTCCTCTTCAACATGCGGGCCCGGACGTCTTCCCCGGCCGAGCAGATCGCCGATTTCGTCATGGCCGAGCGGGTGCGGCGCGAGGTCATCAAGCTGTGCGACGAGGTCCTGGCCGAGGGACGGTTCCGGAAGGACGCTGACCGTTACTGGGTCAAGGCCACGCTGGCCGAGGCCTACCTCGGCATCGGCGACGAGGAGTCGTCACAGCGCTACCTGCGTGAGGCGGAGGAGGAGGACGTGGCCGACTGGATGCGCCAGTCCACGGCCAAGCAACTGGCTGCCCTCCGGGATCTGCTCGTTCCGTCTCCGCTGGCCATGATCCAGGCCCCTGCCGGCCAGACGTGATCGGGGATGTCCGGGAGATCTCGTTCGGGCCCGGCCGAACCGCAGTAGCCGTCGATGCCAGCCCGGAAGCGAGCGGTGAGGAGCTGTTGTCCCGGCTCGACCTGCCGTTGCCGCGAGGAACGCTGGTTGTCAACGGCAGCACGGCGGAGCTGGCCCCCGGTCTGGCCAAGCGCTTGGCCGTTGTGTTCGAGGCGGGTGTCGCATCGGTCGCCATCGACGACGGCTTGACGGTGATCACGGGCGGGACCGATGCCGGGATCTTCTCCATCCTGGGCCGGGCGATGACGAAGCGCGTGGCCCCTCTCGTGGGCGTCGTTCCCCACGGCCTCGTCACGTGGCCCGGTCGATTGCCCGAGGACGGCCAGGCTACGGATGACGACCGGGAACCGCTGGAGCCGCACCACTCTCACTTCGTCCTCGTGGAGGGGGACGAGTGGGGGGTGGAAACGCCCGCCCTCATGGCCCTGACCCGAGCTTTCGACGCCCACGCCCCGTCGGTGGCCGTCATCTGTGGTGGCGGCGCGGGTGCCCGGGCCGAGGCCTTCGGGCACGCGCAGGCGTCCCGGCCCATCCTGGTTCTGGGAGGGTCCGGGCGGTTCGCCGACGACCTGGCCGCCGCCGTGGCCTCGTCGCCCTCCGACGATCAGGAACTGGCGGAGCTGGGCTCTGGGGGAACGGTCATCGTGTGCCCGCTGTCGGACGGCCCCGAAGCGGTCGCCGCCGGGCTCCGCGCCGCCCTTAGGTGACCCGGAACGGGGCCATGGCGTTCCTGATGCTCTGCGCCCCGATGGCCACGACGTCCTGCTGGTCCTGGAAGGCGTCATCGGGAATGACAAAGGTCACCCCCGAGAACGCGCCTTGGGCGTCGGCTCGGCCTTGAGCTACCCGATCCACGTGCAGGTGGATGTCGATGCGCTCGTTGGGCAGGAAGCCCGACCCGCTCACCGTCACCGTCGTGCCCGCCGGGCCGGTGGTGGGCGAGATGGTGAGGTTGGTCTCGGCGAAGAACGAGTCCAAGTTGCCGAATCCGGGAATGGTTGCCTCGCCTGGGGCCAGCGACGTGTTCGTCTGGCCGAGGAGGTCGGTGAGATCGTCGCCACCGTCCTTCTTGTCGTCTCCGCCCAGGATCATGACCAAGGCGATGGCGACGAGGGCCACGGCCGCTACCGCCCCAACCGCGATGGCGGCCCACTTGCCCCTCCCTGCGGGCTCCGGTTCGAACGAGGTGGGTCCGCTCGGTGCCTGGGGCGCCCACGACCCGCCGGCCGACCAGGCGGGGGCCGGCGATGGCGCTGAGGCGGGTTGCTGCAGCCAGGACGGAGGCTGCGACTGGGCCTCGGGCGGACGCCACGCGGGAGGTCCCGGTGCCGGCCGGTGGGGCTGGGTCTCCTGAGTCTCAGCCGCCCGGGGCACGACCTTCTCCAGAGCTCGGATGAGCTGCTTCACCTCGTCGTTCCAGCCGGCGTCGGTCAACCGGTGAGCGTTCCTGTCGGCGAACTCGGCCAGCGGCTCGGGAAGATCCTTGGGAGCGGGCATGCGGGTGTCCTCGATCAGGACGGGCACGACGAGGATCCCTCGCTCGAGGGCGGTGGTGATCTCCAGGCGGACGTAGTCCCGTGGGTCGTCCAGCCGCCGCTTCCCTTGCTGCCTGGCCGCCACCCACTTCTTGCCCACCAGGGCGAGGAGGGCGTCACATTCGCCCACAGCCTTGGCGATGGCCTCTGGGAAGTCGGCGCCGGGCCCGATGGTGTCCACGTCCCGGAAGATCTTCCCTTGCCCGAAGTGGGAAGCCAGGGAGTCGCTGAGGAGGCGGGCGTAGGGCTTGGTGTCCTCCCGCCGGTAGCTGATGAATATTCCGCTCATTGGGCCCTCCGCCAGGCCTGAAAACTCCGCCGCTGAAAACACGCCCTGCCCGCTCACTATCCGCTCTTGGCCCCGGCTTGTAAAGAGTCCGCCAGGATCACCGGCGCTTAGGGAGGTGGCGTCGCACGCGGACGAGCATGCGGACCATCTCCTCGGCAAAGTCCTCGCTGGCGGCACGCGGGTTGTTGTAGAGCACGTATTCCTTGGCGACGAGGGTGGCGAGGTAGTCGAGCAAACCCGCCTCGTCGTTCCTGACCAGCAGATAGTCCTCGTGGCGATCGTTGTAAAAGACGATGCCGGTGGCAGGGTCGAAGCGGCTGCGCGCTTCGCCCGGATCGGGATCGGGACTGACCGAGGGCAGATCGGCCGTCCGTCGCCGGTCGGGGCGTGCCTCACCCTGAGGATGATCGGGGGTCGCATCGCCAGCCGGTTCCTCGAGCTCCGGTAGCTCCGGGAGCTCTCGAGGAGGATTCGACTGGCCGGTCGATCCGTTGGGCGACGGGGCCTGGCCTTCAAGTGGCGCGGGCTCGAAGAGCGCCCCCACCCCGGGCTCGTCGCCGACGGTCGTGCGCATGGGATTGTCGAGATCGGCCAACTCCTTCAGCACGCGGCCGAAGACCCGCCGGAGCGTCTCCGCGAGCCGATCCGCGGTTTGGGAGTCAACTTCCTGCGCGAGCTTTTCGGTCGCTCGTTGAACCGCCGGCTCCACCGCCTTCACGGCGTCGACGAACACTGGGAAGGCGTCTCGGTCCCGGAGGACGGCTCGGCGGCCGGCCGTCTGCTGCAAGGCACCGAACACCACCTGTCCGCTGACCTGCCCCGTAGTCCAGGGAGGCTGAGCGAACTCCTCGATCTCCGCGATGTCGTCGACGATCGTGGTGCCCGCGCGACCGACGATCGCCACCCGCCGGCGCCGTGCGTCGGGGGGAGCAGCGTAGAGAGCGAACTCGATCCGGCCCCACAGAGTCGGACGAGCGGGGACGTCGAGCTTGATGCCGTCTGGCTTCTCCGGCATGACCAGCTCGACCGAGCGGCCCTCGACCACCTCGATGCTGTAGTCGCCTCGGGCCAGGGCCGGGCCGCGACGGCCCCGTAGGTAGTCGACGACCTTGCGTTGAGTGAGTACCCGAAGCACGTCGGGTTCCAGATCTGAGAGCACGATCGTGGTGCCGGGAACCTGTCGAGCCTTTCTCCTCTCCCGCTCGAGTTGCGCCGTCGCCTTCCCTCGTTCCAGGCGCAGGACCCACGTCTCGTCGGAACCCTCCGCCCTGGATACGACGTCGCAGCGGCCACCGAGCTGTTGGAAGGCCAGAATTCCGATTGCCTTTTCGCCGAGCGTGCGCTCATCACCCGCCTTGGCCGACTCGAACAGGCTCCGCGCGATTGCTCGGAGCCGATCCGGGGACATGCCGCGACCGACGTCGTCGATGGCGACCACGGGGTACCGGCCTTTCCGGCGCAACATCACGCGGATCCGCTCGCCCCGCCGGCCCGCTTCCACATACTCATCCGCGGCATTCGAGACGAACTCGTTCAGGGCGTCCTTGGGGTCCTGGTAGGCCTGTCCGGATACGAGGACGGCCTTGGCCAGGTTCCCGATCCGCAACCTCAGCCGCTCGGCAGGCACGCCGTCATGCTAGGGAGCAGCCGCCAGCGCCGCAGCGACCCCGCACGTTCATGAAGGTCAGCGCGCGCCGCCCATGGTTGGACGACCGTAAACTCACGATCGTGAGCCGATGAGCTCATCCGCAGGAGACGTCCAACGCAGATCCGTTGTTCCTCCCGACACCCCCTCACCTGGGGTTTTCGGGGGCTATAGCTCAGTCGGTTAGAGCGCACCCCTGATCAGGCTCAACCGCCCAGCGCTGCGCTTCTGACCCTGCGACTACGTAACTTCTTGAACGAAAAGTGGCGTAGGGAGGCGCTGTAGATTGATTGGTTCTACAGTGCCTCCCTATAGAGCGTCATTGAGGCAGTGGGACTCGAGGACGAGGGTCGGGTCCGAGCCGGAGCGACCAGCCGGCCCGGGAGATGAGGAGTGCTCGCTGGTTTGGCTGAGCATCGTTGATGCCCGCTCGCGATGAGCACCCCAGGACCC
>JAIVIH010000037.1 GCA_020200615.1 Actinomycetota bacterium
GGCTAGCGCCGCCGGGCGGCGCCCGGGTCGTAGCGAAAGAGCCGGCCCGGCCACCTCGTGCTCTGGTCGACCTGAGGCCAGCCGTGGCGGCGGAGAGCTCGGCGCAGCGCCTTCGACGACCGCCCGATCGGCCAATCCGGCGTCCAGAGGGTCAGCACGTGCCCGTCTGGGCGCCAGAGGGTGATCCCGCTGACCCAGTAGTGCTTGCGGCCGCTGTGGGTCTCGACGCCGACCAGGGCGACGTCAGGCCGGTGCGCCACGTCGGTGGGCCCGCCCGGTCGGGCCACAGTGAGCGCGTTGTCGCTGACGGTGACGACCACGCCGTCCCGGGGGCCCGGCCGCAGCAGCCAGCGAGTCAGCAGGGCTACCGCCACGGCGACGGCGATGCCTACGCTCAACCCGGCGACGAGGTTGACGGAGGCGATCGCCGCTGCGACCAACAGCCCGAACAGAGCAAGAAGGCAGCCGGGAACGACGGCGTAGAACACGCTGCCGGGGCCGGTCGGGCCGACGGTGGTGGATGGACCGCGCACGGCAGCCGGTCCGCTGAGCGTGGTCGCCGGCTCGTCGGGCGGCGCGCCCACCGGGGCGATCACGTAGATCCGGCGGGTGCTCCACCACCCCCACGCCACCGCGGCCAGGAAGGGTACGGCGATGGCAAAGCAGATGGCCGCGGCCACGGGTTCCGGACCGTCGTCTCCGCGAGTGTTGTAGGGACCGGGTGTGTCCGCCAGCGAGCGGAGGCCGACGTCGTGGGGGCGGTACTCGATCCGCATGGGCCGGTCGGCCCGGGCTCCCCCGGGACACAGGACGGCGACGTCGAGCCGGTAGTCGACATCGTCGACGAAACGCAGGATCGCCGGCTCGATAGTGTCGGCCAGAGGCAGTCGTGCTGAGCAGGCCACTGTCCCCCCCGTCCCACTCGCCTTGATGCCGAGTGCCGAGGGGCGGTAGGCGATCCTGAGGGGGGTGTGGCTGTTCGGCCCGTGCTTGCAGGCGACGGATCTGACCCGGCCGCCCTCCGGGCCTCCCGCGAAGCTCAGGCTCAGGGCGGTCTCATGGAAGATCGCCGCGGGATCGGCCGGTGGCAGCGGAGCGGGGGCGACGGCTCGCACCTGGCACGGCACCGTCCCGTCAGAGGCCTGCCGGGTCAGGAGCACAACGCCCGGTACGACCCAGAAGCCGACGGTCATGAGGCCTGCCAAGGCCAGAAGGCCCACCAATGACGACGGGCGGGAGGCCCGCTGGAGGAACACCGGGGGCGAGGACATGACCGGACAGTGCTACTAACGCCCCCTGACGGAGCTAGCCGTCGTCCCCGGCGGCTTCGGCCTCGGCCTTCCGCGCCGCCTCGGCGTCCTCGGGGGTCAGCTCCTCTTCGTCGCTGAACACCCGGCTCTTGAGGATGTCCTCGGCGTCGATGCACATGAGGTCGGCCTTGCTCAGGCTGCGGTTGGGCGAGTGCACGATGCGGCTGGCCTGCCGGAGGCGGGCGCCTCTAGGACCTCGTCGATGTTGGTCTCTTTCCGCTCGGCCTCGACGTCGACGGTGGCGTCGTCGTCCAGGAACTCCTCGTTCTCTTCCTGTTCGGGCTCCTCGGCATCAGGCTTGTTGCCCGGGGTCCGCATAGCAAAAGCGCGTGACTCGCTCATGAGCGATCAGGCTATCGCTGCCGCTGGGAACCGATGTCCGACCTCGTCCGTCGGTAAGGGGTAATGGCGCAACTACAGGAACAGGCCACGAGGGTTGACCCTCCGGCGGCGGTGAGCTCCTTCGAGGAGCTCTACCGGGCCGAGTACCAGAGAATGGTCCGGGTGGCCTTTCTGCTGGTGGGTGGGGGCGCGGCCGAAGAGGTGACCCAGGACGCCTTCGCCCGGGTTTTCGAGCGCTGGGGCACCCTCGACCGTCCCGCCGGTTACCTGCGCATGTGCGTCGTGAACGGCAGCCGGGACGTCCTGCGCCGCCGCCGGTTGGCCATGTGGCGGCGACCGGACCCCGTCCCCGATCCCCTTCTGGGCGCGGATGAGCTCCTGGACGCACTGTCGTGCCTGCCGCCCACCCGGCGGGCGGCCGTCGTCCTTCGCTACTACGAGGATCTCTCCGAGGCCGACATCGCCTCGGCGCTCGGGGTACGGCCCGGAACCGTCAAGTCGATGCTGCACCGCAGCCTCCAGCAGCTCCGTGAGGTGATCGAACGATGACCGACCTCGAGACGCTCGAAACCGAGATCGCCTCCCGGCTGCACCAGCGGGGAGCGGAAGCACCTGCCGTCGACGGCTGGAACGGGGTCCAGCGCCACATCCACAAGCGTCAGCAGGCTCGCCGGCGGCGCCGGGCGGCGGGTGCCCTCGTGGGCCTGACCGCCCTGGCCGGCGGGATCCTCCCCCTGGTCGGTGGAGGCGAGCCGAGCCGGGTCACAGCCGGGCAGCCCGCCGGCCCCCTGCCCAGACTGGTTCTGGATCTGCCGGGCTACGACGTGAACCGGGCATTCGCGTTCGAGAGCGAGGGCCTCCAGGAGGATCCCCCGGGGCAGCTCTGGAAGTTCAGCGGGCGCGGCCTTGTCTACGAGGGCAAGATCCTGTTCGTACGGCTGGTGCCGGCGGGTGCCCCGTACGGCATCGGCGACCAAAGCCCTGAGGCAGAGCGGCTCGACGTCAACGGGCGGCCGGCGTTCCTGATCCCGTACACCTCGACGGTCTCCGGCCTCGGCTGGAATCTGGACGACGGGCGCATGGTCCATCTGGTTGCCGTCCAGCTCGACCGGGACCAGTTGCTGGCCGCGGCGCACGCCCTCGACGTCGGCGCCGACGGACGGCTGATCTCGGATCCGGCGGCCCTCCCGGCCGGCATGACCCTATCCCAAGAGGCGGTCCCGGCGCCGCCTGCTCCGTACGCCCAGTCCGAGCAGCAGTACCTGGGCCCCTCGGGACAGGTCGACCTCCATCTGCAGACGGGGAGCCCCTACCGGCTGCTCGATCTGGTACTCGACCGGATGGCCAGCTCCGAAGGGGCCATGGACGTGTCGCTGGGCTCGGCCGCCGGGGTGCTTACAAGGGACATGGGGGGCAGCGGGTCCCTGATCTGGCCCGTGCGACCAGGGGTGATCGCCGAGATCCGGGCCACGCGCCTGACCGTCGAGGAGATGATCGCGGCCGCGAAATCCCTGAAGCAGGTGGACGAGCCCTCGTGGGACGAGCTGCTGGCGATGGCCCCCGAGGCTCCCCAGACCCTCAGCACTCCGGGTGCTCAGAGCGACGCGCTGGAGTCCCTTTGTCGGGTGCGAGCGGAGTGGCTGGCGGCCACCGCCGCCGGCGATCACCGCGGGCAGGATCAGGCGGTCGTCGAGCTTCAGTCCCTCCGGGACGCAGTTGCGGCCGACGGGCTCGGTCGGGACAGCGACATCCTCGTGGTGTTCGACCGCCTGCTTCGAGCGGTGCGGTCGGGAGACGAGGCCGCCGTCAGTGCAACCCCCGGGGGCGGGTGTCCCTAGCCGGAAATGGACGCAGGGTGGGAGGGACGATCAGGAGCCGCCGGATCGCCTTCCCCCCCGGCGTGCGGGGGATCTGGGCCACCACCTGCACCTGACGGGGCAGCTTGGAAGGCGCCAGCGACTTCCGGGCGAACCGCCTGAGCTGCTCCAAGGTCGGTGGATCGGCGGGATCTTCGGGCACCACGAAAGCCACCACCCGCTCGCCCCACTCGTCGTCCGCCGCTCCGGCGACGGCCACGTCCGCCACTCGGGGGTGGCGGGCCAGGACGGCCTCGACCTCAGTCGGGCTCACGTTCACCCCGCCGCTGATGACCAGGTCCCGGCGGCGGTCGACGATCTCCAATCGCCCGTCGGGCGCCCACCGGCCCACGTCGCCCGTCCTCAGGTACCCCTCGCCGGTGAAGGCGTCTGCGGTGGCGGCGTCGTCCAGGCGGTATCCCCGCATCACGGTCGGGGTCAGCAGCAGGATGGTCCCGTCGGGCGCCAAGTCGACCGTGACCCCTTCCAGGGGGTGGCCGTCGTGGACTACGCCACCCCAGGTCTCGGTCAGCCCGTAGGTGGGGATGACGTTGGGGAGAGCCCGGACGTCGTCGGACACGGCGGTGCCTCCCACCAGTATGTGCCGGAACCGGGTCAGGTCCACGTCGGCGGCGATGAGGCGCCGGACCTGGGTCGGCACCAGGGACACGAGATTGGCGTTGGCCGAGGCGACCGCGTCCACGTCGAACCTGGGCAGCTCCGTCACCGGGACACGGCTGGCCCAGGCCCGGCCGACCACGGCCAGACCGCCCACGTGGTGCAGGGGGAGGCAGCAGAGCCAGCGGTCGATCGACGTCGTTCCCAGGGCCTGGCGAACGGCAGCGGCTGAGGCCTCCAGCCCCGACCACGTCAGCTCCACGGCCAGCGGGTGGCCGGTGGTGCCCGAGGTCAGGACGACGGCGGCCACGTCCGGGGGAGGCGCTTGGCCGCCGAGCCAGGGGTGCTCACCCGTCCCGTCGAGTACGTGGGTCGGCCGGATGGCGTCCAGGGCCCGGGCCCGCTCCGGCTCCGGCGCCCGCGGGTCGAGGGGGGCGACGGCCCAGCCGGAGTCCCACGCAGAGCGGATAGCGGCCGCCGCCTCGGGAAGTGGCAGGCAGATGGCCAGCAGCACGGCGGCTACCGTACCGTCTATAGGAGTAAACGCTCTAGGAGTGATGACGCCCGTGGACGCAACGCCTGTGAGCTGGGAGAGCCGGGGCGACTATGAGGACATCCGGTACGACGCGGCCGAAGGCATGGCCAAGATCACGATCTGCCGTCCCGAGGTCCGCAACGCGTTCCGGCCGAAGACGGTGTCCGAGCTCTCCCAGGCCTTCGACCGGGCCCGCGACGACCCCGAGATCGGGGTCGTCATCCTCACCGGAGAGGGGCCGCTGGCCTTCTGCTCGGGTGGCGACCAGAAGGTGAGGGGTAACGACGGCTACGTCGACGACCACGGTGTCGGCCGTCTCAACGTCCTCGACCTCCAGGTGCAGATCCGGCGCCTGCCCAAGCCCGTCATCGCCATGGTGGCCGGCTACGCCATCGGAGGCGGGCACGTGCTCCACCTCGTCTGCGACCTGACCATCGCCGCCGACAACGCCCGCTTCGGCCAGACCGGTCCCCGGGTGGGCTCCTTCGACGGGGGCTACGGCGCTGGGCTCCTGGCTCGCACGGTCGGCCTCAAGAAGGCCAAGGAGATCTGGTTCCTCTGCGAGCAGTACGGCGCCCAGGAAGCGCTGGCCATGGGCCTGGTCAACAAGGTCGTGCCCTTGGGCGAGCTGGAGGCAGTGACGGTCGACTGGAGCCGGCGGATCTTGCGCCACAGCCCGCTGGCTATGCGGCTACTCAAGGCGGGCTTCAACGCCGACACCGACGGTCTGGCCGGCATCCAGCAACTGGCGGGCGACGCCACCCTGCTCTACTACCTGTCCGAGGAGGCCCAGGAG
>JAIVIH010000038.1 GCA_020200615.1 Actinomycetota bacterium
CTGCCGCTCCGCCAACCCCAGGCTCATCGGCCCCTCCTGGTCGAGAACTACAGTCTTGTAATTCTCGCCCATCAGCCGCTGAGTCGCGAGCATTCACGCTCGCGAAAGACACCAGTCACCTAGAGCCCCGCAGATGGGCAGATGCGCATCCGCACCGCCGAAGCCGGCGTGACCGGACGGACCGTCGTGGGATGGCTCTCAGGGCAGCCGGGACGACCAGAGCAGAGAACCGCCGGCCGCGGCGAGGGCGAACGCCAGGCCGAGGCCGACGAACCAGGATGTGACCTCCCGGGGCACAGTCCGGTACCCGATGGAGCTGCCGATGTTGCTGTAGACCTCCCGCAGCTCCTTCCCCGTGGCCGCCTCGAAGGCACTTCCGCCCGTGCCCTCGGCCACCTGGCGCAGAGCCTCCCGGTTCACGGGGACCGGGACCAGCCGGCCTTCCACCGACACCGTGCCCTCGTCGGTGCCGAAGGCGATGGTGTGCACCGGGACTCGGGCTTCAGACGCCGCCTCCGCGGCCAGCTCGTTGGGCCGTCCGACCGTCGTTTCCCCGTCCGACATCAACACGATGCGGGCCGGAGGCGTGGGCTGGTTGGGTTCCGTGGGGGCCGAGGCCACGGCCTGCAGCGACAGGAAGATGGCCTCGCCGATCGCAGTGCGCGGCCCCAGCGACAGCCCGGGAATGCTGCGCTTGACCAGGGAGTGGTCGGTCGTAGGCGCCACCACCACCTGCGCCGTCCCCGAGAAGGAGACCAGGCCCAGGTTCAGCCTGTCCGGAAGAAGATCGACGAAGGAAGCGGCGGCCTCCATGGCTGCCGCGATCCGGGTCGGCGTGACGTCGGTCGCTTCCATCGACAGGGAGGTGTCGATGGCCATGATGACGGTCGCCCGCTCCCGGGGCACCTTCACCGGCCGGGACGGACGGGCGAAGGCGGTGGTGAAGGCGATCAGGGCCAGGAGGAAGGCCACGGCAGGCACGTGGCGTCGCCACGCCGGCCGCTTGGGAGCGATCCGGTCCAGCAGGGCCAGGTTGGTGAAGCGCACGGCGTACTGCTTGCGTCGGAATTGCTGGACGACATACCCGCTCGGCCGCCGCCGCCTCGGCGTACCGGGTTCGGAGGCTGGCCTTGGCCGTCTGGATCTCGCGCAGCTGGCCCGTCTCGGGATCGACGATCGTGAGGTAGCCGACGTTGGGCAGCTCCAGCTCCCGGGGGTCCAGCACTTCGATGGCCAGGACCTGATGGCGCGCGCTGAGGGCCCGCAGCGGCTTCTCCCATCCAGGCGCGGACAGGAAGTCGGACACGACCACGGCCAGTCCCCGGCGTCGGGGCGGGCGGAGCAGGAGCTGGATCCCGGCCGCCAGGTCGGTCGAGCCACTTCCCTCCTCCACCGGAGGCTTGCTGACCAGGGTGTGGAGCAGGGCGAGCACTCCCTGCCGCCCGGGACGGGCCGGGACCACCTGGCTGCCTCCCGGCCACATCATCACCGCCCCCATGCGGTTGCCGGTGCGGGCCGTCAGGAAGGCGACCGAAGCAACCGCAGCGACGGCCAGGTCCCGCTTCTCGCACAGCGCGGTTCCGAACTGGAGGCTGGCCGAGCAGTCGGCCAGGACCCACGTCTCGAGCTCGCGGTCGGCGATGAGGTCCCGAACGTGGGGTACGGTCGTCCGGGCCGTGAGGTTCCAGTCCATGCGACGCACGTCGTCGCCCGGTTGATACTCCCGGCTCTCGCCCGGCTCGCTGCCCTGGCCGGGAAGGAAGCCCTGGTAGTCGCCCTGCAGCAGCCCGTCGAGACGGCGGGTGATGAGCAGATCGAGCTGGCGCAGAACCTCCCCGGGGCGGCCGATCCCCACCGAGGGAGGTGCCGCCGGCGGGCGCCGGGACGGGGCTCTTGTCACTGGTCCACCCTCGTCACGCCGGCCGCTCCAGTGCCCCGGTGGCCTGTCCCGCGCCCGGAAGCGGCGGGCTGGCGGCGGGCACGGGAGCATTGGCGGCGGTCGGGTCCTGACTCGGGGCCAGGCGGGGCGGGGGCACGGCCTGCAGGACCCGGGAGATGAGGTCGTCGGCGAGGACACCCTCGGCCAGTGCCTCGTACGACAGAACCAGCCGGTGGCGCAGCACCTCGGGGGTGATGTCGACCACGTCGACGGGGAGCACGTAGTCGCGGCCGCGCAGCAGGGCCAGGGCCCGCCCTCCGGCCACGAGGCCGAGGCTGGCCCGGGGGCTGGCTCCGTAGGAGATCAGGGGTCCGAGGTCCGGGAGCCCGCACTCGCTCGGGGCGCGGGTGGCGTGGACCACGCGCACGGCGAAGTCGACGAGGGCGCGGTGGGCGAAGACGGCGTCGACCGCGCCCTGGACCCGCACGAGGTCGTCCAGTTCGAGCACCCGCGACGCATGCGGGGGCTGCACGCCCATGCGCTGGACGATCTCGATCTCCTCGGCCCGGCTCGGGTAGTCCACCACCACCTTCATCAGGAAGCGGTCCCGCTGGGCCTCGGGGAGGGCATAAACGCCCTCGGACTCGATGGGGTTCTGCGTGGCCATCACCAGGAAGGGCTCAGGCACCACATGGGTGATCCCGCCGATCGACACCTGATGCTCGGCCATCACCTCGAGGAGAGCCGACTGCACCTTGGCCGGCGCCCGGTTGATCTCGTCGGCGAGGACGAAGTTGGCGAAGACGGGCCCGAGCTCGACATCGAAGCTCTCGGTCGACGAGCGGAAGATGCGGGTGCCGACCAGGTCGGAAGGAATGAGGTCGGGGGTGAACTGGAGCCGGGCAAAGGTTCCGCCCACCACCTCGGCCAGAGTCTCGACGGCCAGCGTCTTGGCCAGGCCGGGAACCCCCTCGAGCAGGCAATGGCCTCTGGCCAGGAGGCACGCGAGCATCCGCTCGACGAGGTGATCCTGACCGACGATGACCTTCTTCACCTCGAAGAGGGCCTTCTCGAGGAGGGCAGCGGCGGCAGCCGGCGTCATGGCAGGGGACGCCGGGTTGGAAGTGGTCATCGAAGCGGCTCCTACCGGGCGGCTGGGGCGTAGGTGGTTGCTAAGAGATGGTACGGGTCGGCGGCGCCCTCTCCGCCGCGGGCTGCTCAGGAAGCTCCCGTTCCGGCTTCATCACCCGGGCCATGAGGTCGGCGACCACGTCCGCCGCCTGCTTGCCCTCGTGGAGAACGGCGACGACCTGCTCGGCGATCGGCGTCTCCACGCCCACGCGCCGGGACAGCTCCACCACGACCGTCGAAGTCCGCACCCCCTCGGCCACCCATCGGTTCTCGGCCGTGATCTCATGGAGCGGCCGGCCCCTTCCGAGCTGCTCTCCCACGTAGCGGTTGCGGCTCTGGGGGCTGATGCAGGTGGCCACCAGGTCGCCCATGCCGGCCAGGCCGGCGAACGTCATGGGGTGGCCGCCCAAGGCGATGCCGACGCGGCTGAGTTCAGCCAGGCCCCGGGTGATCAGGGCGGCGCGGGTGTTGGCCCCGAACCCCATGCCGTCGGCCATGCCCGAGGCGATGGCCATCACGTTCTTGAGGGACCCCGCCAGCTCGCAACCGACGACATCGGGGTTGGTGTACACCCTGAACCGCTCGGTGTTGAACAGGCGCTGCAGCACGCCGGCGAGCGAATCGTCGAAGCCGCCATCGCCGGAGACAGCCACCACCGTCGCCGTGGGATGCCCGGCCAGGATCTCGTGGACCAGGTTGGGCCCGGTCAGCACCCCGTAGGGGTGACCGGGCGCCACCTCGGCGATGACCTCGGTCATGCGCTTGGCCGTCCCCTGCTCCAGGCCCTTGGTGAGGCTGATCACGGGAACCCCCGCAGGCAGATGGGGCACGGCCTGTGACAGCACGTTCCGGAAGCCGTGCGAAGGGGTGGCCATCACCACCACTTCGACGCCGGCCAGCGCCTCCTCGAGCAGGGCGGTGGGGAGGACGCCGGGCGGCAGGGTGACGTCCGGGACGTAGTCCGGGTTCCGGCGTCGGGCCACCATCTCCGCCGCCAGCTCCGGACGCCGAGCCCAGAGAGTGGTGACGACCTTCCCGCTCAGCAGCGCGGCCATGGCCGTTCCCCACGACCCTGCTCCGAGCACCGCGACCCGCGCCGGCATGGCTGACACCGGCGACACGGTAGATCGGGATGCGTCCGCCGAGAGGAGTCTTCAGGCTCTCCTACACTCGGGCCGTGGTCCGCCATGGGTTCGTCGTAGCCCAGCTCTCCGACCTCCACTGCGGCTCGCCCTATTTCGACCGGGGCCTGCTGACCACCGCCGTTAACGAGGTCCTGGCCCTCGAACCCGACGTGGTTGTGATCGGCGGCGACCTGACGGCCGAGGGATACGCCCACGAGTTCCGGATGGCGCAGGAGTTCCTGGAGCCCCTGATCCAGCGGGGCCTCAACGTGCTCGTCATCCCCGGCAACCACGACTCGAAGAACGTCGGCTACCTCCACTTCCTCGACACCTTCGGCCCGGGCGACGTTCCCGAGAAGGGCGATCGTGTGCTTTCCCTCTCAGTCCCGGGCCTCGATGGCGACGGCGCGTTCCGGGTCCAGATCGTGGCCATCGACTCGTCCAAGCCGGATCTGGCCGAAGGTGAGGTGGGGCGGGAGCGATACCGGTGGATACGCCAGCAGTTCGACGCCGAGGCCGACTTCAAGATCTTCGTTCTCCACCACCACCTGGTCCCCGTGCCCGGCACCGGCCGCGAGCGAAACACGGTCTGGGACGCCGGAGACGTGCTCGCCCTCATGACCGACTTGAAGGTCGACGTCGTCCTCTCCGGTCACAAGCACGTCCCCCACGTCTGGCTTCTCGACCACGTCCTGCTGGTCAACTCGGGCACGGTGTCGTCGTACCGTCTCCGCGGCTACACCCGGCCCTCCTACAACGTGCTGGAGGTCACGGAGACCGAGGTGCGGGTCGCCCTCCGGTACCCGGGGACCGGGGAGCGCCTGGCGGGAGTGCTCGATCGCCGGGCCATGGCCCTCAGCACCAGTCCGGAACTGGCGGGCATGTTCATCAAGAGCGCGTGGGGGCCCTGACCGTGCCCGAGTACCTGCGGCTGTTCCAGAGCGCGGCCGACCCGGCCGACGTCCAAGAGGTGCGACGGCTCTTCGTGGACGACGTGAAGCCCGCGTTCGAAGCGGTCAAGGGATGCCAGTCGGTGGAGCTGGTGGTCTGTGTGGGGACGAACGTCGGGGGGCTGGTGGAAGGGGCGGTCGTCTCGCGCTGGTCGTCGCTCGAGGCCATGGAGGCGGCCGTCGCCTCCCGACCGGTTCGCGAGGCCCTCGTCCGGGTGCGACAGGTGCTGCGTCAGGAGCCGGTGGCCAAGGTCTACGAGATCGCCGAGTGACCCGCCCGGGAGGCGGGTCACAACAAGCATCGACCGCCAGGCTCTTGGGGCCCATCGCCGTGCTCGTCCCCGTCAAGGCCTTCGCCGAGGCCAAGCTTCGCCTGGCGCCCGCCCTCCCCCCGGCCGCCCGGGCTGAGCTGGCTCGGTCGATGGCCACCCATGTGCTCGCCGCGGCCCGACCTCTCCCTACCGCGGTCGTGTGCGACGACGCCGATGTCGCCGCCTGGGCACGTGAGCGAGGGGCGCTGGTCATCTGGGAGCCCGAGAGAGGGCTGAACCGCGCCGTCGAGGCGGGCGTGCAGCGCCTCTCGGTGGCCGGTGCGGAACGGGTGATCGTGGCTCACGGCGACCTCCCCCTGGCCGGGGGGCTCACGTGGATCGCCCGCTTCTCCGGCGTCACCGTCGTGCCCGACAGGGCCGGGAACGGGACCAACGTGATCTGCGTTCCCTCCGCCGCCGGGTTCACCTTCTCCTACGGCCCCGGCTCCTTCACCCGGCACACAACGGAAGCTCTGCGCCTGGGCCTCCCCCTCCGGGTCGTGAGAGAGCCCGGCCTCGGGCTCGACGTGGACACCCCGGCCGACCTCGTGCGCCGCGCCGGCGCGCCGGCGTGAAGTGACCAGCAACGATCTCGCCCCGCCCACTCGCGCCTTGGCCATCGGCGCCCACCCCGACGATGTCGAGTTCGGGTGCGGAGGAACGCTGGCCAAGTGGGTGGCGGCCGGTTGCGAGATCCACCACCTCATCTGCACCGACGGGTCGAAGGGGTCCTGGTCGCCCGACGAGGACCTGGCTGCCCTCGTGGCCACGCGCCAGCAGGAGCAGCGAGCGGCGTCCGTGGCCCTGGGCGGGCGGGGGG
>JAIVIH010000501.1 GCA_020200615.1 Actinomycetota bacterium
GCTGGGGGCCATCACCCCCGTCTTCTTCGCCTTCCGCGACCGGGAGTACGTCCTCAACCTGATCGAGGCCGTCACCGGCGGGCGCTTCCACCCCAACTACGACCGCATCGGTGGGCTCAAGGACGACCTGCCCAAGGGCTGGATCGCCGAGACCAGAGCCACCATGAAGCGCCTCCGGGACTACTGCGACGAGCTGGAAGACCTGTTGATGGGCAACGAGATCTTCGAGACCCGCACTCGTGGGGTCGGGGTCATCCCCCCCGAGCTGGGTCTCGCCTACGGGCTGTCGGGCGCCAACATCCGGGCCAGCGGGGTGGACTGGGACCTTCGGCGCGATGCCCCCTCACCGCTGGTGTGGAAGGACCTCGACTGGAAGGTCTGGACCCATCCCGACGGCGACTCGTTCGCCCGCTACTGGGTGCGCCTCCAGGAGACGCGGGAGGCCACCAAGATGGTCGACCAGCTGCTCGACGGCCTGCCCGCCGGCCCCATCCAGGCCAAGGTGCCCCGGATCATCAAGGTCCCGGCGGGCGAGGCGTGGGTCTCCACCGAGAATCCCCTCGGGGAGATGGGCTACTACGTCGTCAGCCAGGGCGGCCTCGGGCCCTTCCGGGTGAAGATCCGCTCGGCCTCGTTCAACAACATCTCCATCGTTCCCTGGCTGCTCAAGGGCGTCTACGTGCCGGACATCATCACCATCATGGCCAGCCTCTACTTCATCCTGGGCGATATCGACCGCTAGGTCAGAAGCTCACCGGAAGGCAGGCCATCCGGGGCCCGGCGCCGCCGCCCACCTGCGTCGCCTGCTCGTGGATGACCACCGAACGGGCGGCGCCGTGAGGGATGACGAAGGGCACTGATGTGCGGGACACGGCCACGCCTCCCGGACGGACGGTGAAGTCCAGCCACACCTCGTGGTCGACATCGGCAGGGCCCCCGACGTTGAAGTGAGGTCCGGCAGCCGATCCGAGGCCGGGGACACACGGACCGCTGTGGACGGCAGTACGACAGTAGAGGTATGGCGGACATCCGAATCGACCCGAGGACTGATGAGGAGCTGATGGGCGCCCTCTGCGACGGGGATCGAAGTGCGCTCCAGACTCTTCACGAGCGGCACGCTCCGTGGCTCCTCATCCGGCTCTCGCGGCGGTGCGCCGACCCGGGGATCGTGGACGAGGTCGTGCAGGACACGTTTCTGGCCGTGTGGCGCCGCCCGAACGGATACCGGGGGACGGGCAACGTTGGGGCGTGGATATGGGGAATCGGCGTCCGCCGTCTCATCGATCACCTTCGGCGCCAGAAGGCGCCTGCTGCGCAGCTCACCGACTTCACGGGCGACGCCTCGCCTTCGGCCGAGGAGCAGGTGCTCCTCGGTGTGGAGCACGGTGACCTGGCCGGCGCGCTCAACCGCATGTCGCCCGAGCTCCGGGCCGTCGTACAGGCCACCGTTCTCGACGGCCTGACCACTCGTGAGGCCAGCCGCCTTCTCGGCGTTCCAGCTGGCACCGTCAAGACTCGCATGATGCGGGCCAAGCCCTACCTGCGGGAGGCGCTCCTATGACCTGGCACGCAGACGCCAACCTCCTCACCCGCTACACCCAGGGTGATATCGACCCGGCGGCGGCGTTCTCCCTGGAGTCCCACCTCGTGGCGTGCGAAGCCTGTCGGACCGAGATCGCCGGGCGGGCGGATCTTGATCGGGTGGCGCAGTCGTGGGCTGAGATCGAGGCCGTGGTGGACGTTCCCCGCCCCCGGCTCGTCGAGCGGGTCCTCCTCCGTCTCGGGGTTCGCTCCCACGTAGCCCGTCTACTGGCGGCCACTCCTGCGCTCCGCCTGTCGTGGCTGGGAGCGGTGACCCTCGCCCTCGGGTTCGCAGTGGCCGCCGCCCAAGGCGGTCGCGGAGAGCAGGCCCTGCTCCTCTTCCTGCTCGTCGCCCCGCTTCTGCCGGTGGCCGGCGTCGCTGCTGCCTTCGCTCCCGGGCTCGATCCCGCGCACGAGCTCACTCTTGCCTCTCCGTCCGGCGGATTCCGGCTCCTTCTGGTGCGGTCGGCCGCAGTGCTGGGCGCGACCACGGTCCTGGCCGGCGTGGCCGCCCTCACCCTCCCCGGCTTCGAGCCCATCTCGGCCGCCTGGCTTATTCCCGCTCTTGCCCTGAGCGTCAGCAGCCTGGCCCTGGCCACGTTCATCGCGCCCGTGACGGCGGCCGGCATCGTGGGCGGGCTGTGGGTCAGCGGAGTTCTGGCCAGCGAGGTCGTCAATGCCGGCAGCCTTCGTGCCTTCCTTGCCTCCCACTCGCTCGATTCCGCTGCGTTCCAGCCGGAAGGCCAACTGGCGTTC
>JAIVIH010000247.1 GCA_020200615.1 Actinomycetota bacterium
CATCGAGTCACCTCGCGGCGAGCTCGGCTGCTACCTCGTGTCGGACGGGTCGGCCAAGCCCTACCGCCTGCACATCCGGGGGCCGTCTTTCATCAACCTCCAGGCCCTCCCCCACATGATGCGCGGCGGCCTGATCGCCGACGCCGTAGCCGTCATCTCCACCATCGACCCCGTGATGGGTGAGGTCGACCGCTAGAGCGGCGGCATGGACGTCGTCCAGGTGACGGTCAGCGTGCCCTCCCGCGAGGTGGGCGCGGAGATCGCCCGCTCGGTGGTGAACCGGCGGCTGGCCGCCTGCGTGCAGGTGCTCGGGCCCATGACCAGCACCTACCGCTGGCAGGGCAAGGTCGAGACGGCCGAGGAGTGGATCGTTCTCCTGAAGACGACGGCGGATCGGGCCGGCGACCTCGTGGCCCACATCCGCGAGGTTCACCCCTACGACGTGCCCGAGGTCATCGTGACCGCTGTCGTAGCCGGGAACCCGGACTACCTGGCGTGGGTGGCGGCGGAGACGGCCCCGTAGCCGCCCCTACACCAGGGCGATCTCGTGGTGGACGGGCAGAGGGTCGAGCGAGCGAGCGATGCGACCCTCGGGAATGCCCAGGCAGAACCAGATGTCGGTGGGCTGGGCCAGCAGGCCGGAGAGCCCGGCGGTGAGCGGGTCCTCCAGGTCGAGGCCCACGTTCATGAACGAATAGCCCCGGCCGCGGCTGGCGTTGTAGCCCTCGACGACCAGCGCCCGGAGCACGCCGGGCTCGTCGGGAGGCACGCACACGTGGATGGCGTTGAGGTTGTGGAGGACGCCGCCCCGCCCCGGGAGACGGGTGGTGCGCAGGGCGGGGGCCGCGGCGTTGAACGCCACCCGGGCCGCGCCCAGGGCGCGGGAGTAACTGGTGACCCGTAGCTGCTTGAACGACGACTGGTCCCATAGCCCGAGGAAGCCGGCCAGCCGGCCATCGGATCGACGGGCCAGCCAGTAGCAGGAGGGGTCGAGACCGGGGGCGTCGCTGATCCATTCGGCCAGGCCGGTGTCGTCGAAGGCGGTCCCGAACTGCCGGCCGGGCACCAACCGGCTCCAGAGGTCGGCCATCTCATCGATGTCGTCGATGTCGCCCCTCACCACCCGGACGTTGGCGTCCGCCGGCGGGCGCCGTTTCCAGAGCAGGCTGATGGTGTGGGTCCGGACCGTCGCCACCCGCTCTAGTTGGGGGAGTCCCCGGGGCCCTTTCATGCGCCGCTCCATGGCCCGATTGCCAGCGAGGACGGTGAGGAAGGTGGGGACGTCCTCACCTCCCACGGCGATGCACGCGACCCGCGCCCACTGGGACAGGGCGTCGGCTACGCCGCCTCCCCGATGGGCGGGGTGGACCAACCCGGACCCGGCACACGGCGACCCGGCGTTGGACGGCGCTACGGTCCCGCCCGATCATCTCGTCCCCGAGCGGCCGGTCCTCGATCACGACCTGCCGCCAACGGTCCGGCACCTCCGTCCACCCCACGAAGTTGCGGAAGACCAACCGGGCGCGGGGCACTGCCGTCCGCACCACTTCGGCAAACAGCTCGTCCACCTGCTCGGGGGTGAACCACTCGAGGATGTTGGACAGGGCGAAGCCGTCGATGCTGCCGTCGGGAAGGGTCTTCAGGTAGTCCGTGTAGCCGCCGTCGACGGCCACCAACCCCGTGGGGTTTCGCGTAACCGCGGCGACACCCGCCGGGTCAAGGTAAGGAGGGAGCCCGCCGGGCACCCCGGCGGGATAGAAGCCGGTGAGCATCTGATGGACGAAGTAGTTGGTCCCGATCGGCACCTGGGTCAGGGAGTGCTCGGCCAAGGCCTGGAAGTGGCGGGCGAAGCTCGGGTTGTCGACGTGCTCGAAGAAGGCTGGGTCGTACGCCTTGCGGAACACGGCCCGGTTGAGCAGGAGGTCGAACAGGAGGCGCCAGCGCCGGGTGTCCCACTCCCGCCGGTAGAAGGCCTGCTGCTCCTCCAGGCTCCGGCAGGCGAGCAGCCTGCGAATGCGGGGTGGGGGATGGATCCCGAGGCGCAGGACGTTCATGACCAGGCCGATGAACCGCTCGGTCACACCCGCGGTCAGGACGCCCCGTCCGATCGCCGGCCGGCGCCCGTCCCACCAAGTCCGAGCCGCGGGCGAGAGCCGCTCCCGGAGCCCGTCGTAGAGGGCCAGGCGGCGGCCCGGGGCCATCGGCGCGCCTCCCAGCAAGCCTACGAGCTCGCCAGTGTCGACGCCGGCGAGG
>JAIVIH010000293.1 GCA_020200615.1 Actinomycetota bacterium
ACTCACCCCACGGGCCTGTGGAACTGGCTGACGACCATCGACCACAAGAAGTTGGGGATCCTCTACTCGGTCACGGCCTTCGTGTTCTTCCTCATCGGCGGCATCGAGGCCCTGCTCCTGCGCCTGCAGCTGGGGTCGCCGGAGAACACCGTGCTCAGTCCGGAGGCCTACAACCAGGTCTTCACCATGCACGGAACGACCATGATCTTCCTGGTCGTCATGCCACTTTCGGCCGGTCTGGCCAACTACCTGGTACCGCTCATGATCGGCGCCCGGGACGTCGCCTTCCCCCGTCTCAACGCCTTCAGCTACTGGGTCTTCCTCGTCGGTGGCATGTTCATGTACTCCAGCTTCTTCCTCGGGGGGGCTCCCAACGGCGGGTGGTTCGCCTACGCGCCGCTGTCGCGCGACCTACCCGGCCACAACATGGACTTCTGGGTCTTCGGGCTCCAGATCCTGGGCATCGCCTCGCTGGCGGGCGCCATCAACCTGATCGTCACCATCATCAACATGCGGGCGCCGGGCATGAGCCTGTTCCGGATGCCGGTCTTCGTGTGGATGACCCTGGTAGCTCAGTTCCTGCTGCTGTTCGCCATGCCCGTCATCACCGTGGCCCTGTTCCTGCTGATGTTCGACCGTCTCTTCGGGGCCAACTTCTTCAACACCCAGGCCGGGGCCGACCCGCTGCTGTGGCAGCACCTGTTCTGGCTCTTCGGCCATCCGGAGGTCTATATCCTCATCCTTCCAGCCATGGGGGTGGTGTCGGAGGTCTTACCCGTCTTCACCCGGAAGCCGCTGTTCGGCTACCAGGTGATGGTCATCTCGGGCATCGCCATCGGCTTCATGGGGTGGGGCGTGTGGGCCCACCACATGTTCGCCACCGGCCTCGGTCCCGTGGCCACATCGGCATTCTCGGCGTCGACCATGTTCATCGCCGTGCCCACGGGGGTGAAGATCTTCAACTGGCTGTCGACCATCTGGAAGGGAAAGGTGCGAATAACCTCGCCCTTCCTGTTCGCCGTGGGGTTCGTCACCATGTTCACCATCGGCGGCCTGTCGGGCGTCACCCACGCCGTCGTGCCGTCCGACACCCAGCAGACCGACACCTACTACATCGTCGCCCATTTCCACTACGTGCTCTTCGGAGGAAGCATCTTCGGCCTGTTCGCCGGGGTCTACTACTGGTGGCCGAAGTTCACGGGGAAGATGCTCTCGGAGCGCCTGGGCAAGGTCCACTTCTGGCTGATGATGATCGGGTTCAACCTGACCTTCGGCCCGTTCCACATACTCGGGCTCCAGGGCATGCCCCGCCGGGTGTACACGTACCCCGAGGACCGGGGCTGGGACTTCTGGAACTTCGCCGCCACCATCGGGTCGTTCATCATCGCCCTCTCGGTGCTGGTCTTCATGATCAACGTCCTGCGTACCCGAAAGACGGCTCGGGTCGCCGAGGACCCGTGGGACGCCCGCACCCTGGAGTGGAGCATCCCGTCGCCACCGCCCGAGCACAACTTCGACGTAATCCCCCTGGTGACCGCCCGTGACGACTGGTGGCACCAGAAGTACGAGGAGGACGACGAGGGCAGGCCTGTACTGCGCCAGCGGTCGGAGGCCGAGGAGGAAGCCGAGACCACCGAGGTGCTGGCCAAGGGTGTTGAGGAAAGCGCCGGGGGGAATGGCCAGGGGTCGGGCGAAGACCCAGACGATGCCGGCTCCGAACATGCCGAAGACGAGCCCGCCGACGCCGGCGAGCCCCACGCCGACGCCCACACCGACGAGCACGGCCACATCCACATGCCGTCGCCGTCCTACTGGCCGCTGGTGGCGTCCCTGGGCCTGGCCATCATCTGCTACGGCCTGATCTACCGCACTTGGGCCGTGGCCGTCCTCGGCGGTGTCTGGATCCTCGGCAGCCTCTACGCCTGGGCCCTCGAGCCGTCCACCGCGCCTGAGGAGCCCGAGCCCGAGCTTTCGAGGTCAACCGACCTGGAGCCTGTGTCCCAGGGCTCGGGAGGTTCGGAGACGTGAGCGCTCCCACCACCACGACGGGCACGGACACGCCCAACGCCGCTGAGGGATCCCACACCGAGGTGCAGCCCGGTCATCCGCCCACGTCGACCGGGCTCAGCCACGAGAAGGTCGCGATCTGGGCTTTCCTCGGCTCCGAGTGCCTGCTCTTCGGGGCCCTCATCTCCACCTTCCTGCTGTACAAGGGCCAGGACGTAGCGGGCAGCATCAAGCCGTCCGACGTCTACGACATCCCCTTCACCTCGGTCAGCTCCTTCATCCTGCTCATGAGCAGCCTGACCATGGTGCTGGCCCTGGCCGCCATCCAGAAGGGCGACCACCGCGGCACCCGGGTGTGGCTGCTGACCACCGCCCTCCTGGGCGCCTCCTTCGTGGGCGGGCAGGTCTACGAGTTCACCGTCTTCATCCGGGAAGGCCTCACCCTCAAGACCAACCTCTTCGGCAGCAGCTTCTACGCCATGACCGGCTTCCACGGGGCCCACGTAACCCTGGGCGTGCTGATGCTCCTGTCTCTGTTCAGTATGTCGCTGAAGGGTCGCCTGCCGGCGGAGAAGGCCGAGCGTCGGAGACTCCTCCGGAGACGGGGACGGCCGACGCCGACCCTGGTCCCGTCGTCAAGACCTCGCCCGAGGAGGGCGGCACCACCCACGACCACCCCAGCGAGCTTCAGTACATAAAGGTCGCCCTGGTCCTCGCTGCCATCACCCTGGGCGAGGTCGCCGTCTACTACGTCGAGTCGCTGGAAGGCCTACTCGTACCCATCCTGATCGCCATGTCGGTGGTCAAGTTCGGCCTGGTCGTGCTGTGGTTCATGCACCTGCGCTTCGACAGCCGCCTGTTTCGCCGTCTGTTCCTGACCGGCATCTTCCTGGCCCTGTTCTGCTACATGATCTTCCTGACCAGCCTCCACGTCTGGAGCCGGTAGCCCGCCCATGTTCGGGGATGTGACCCGGGCCGGACTTCCCGGTTGGCACCTCCACCCCGACGTCTGGCTGCTGCTGGCCCTCCTCGAGGGTGCCTACCTGCTCGCCCTGCGGAGGCATGCGGCTCGCACCGGCGAGGGGGCGGCCCGGCCGGCCCAGATCGTCTTGTTCAGCGCCGGGGTGGCCACCCTGTGGCTGGCCTCGGACTGGCCCGTGCACGACCTGGGCGAGGGCTACCTGTACAGCTTCCACATGGTGCAGCACCTGTTGCTGACCCTCGTGGCCACGCCCCTTCTGCTCCTGGGCACGCCCCCCTGGCTGGCCCGCCGCCTGCTGTCGCCTCAGTGGCTGATGAAACTGGTGCGGGGGATCAGCCGGCCGGTGCCCAACCTGGCCCAGGCCAACGTCATCCTCATCCTGAGCCACTGGCCGCTGGTGGTCGACGCCACCCTGCGCCACCACCCGCTGCATTTCGTGGCCCACGCCGTGCTCATCGGGTCGGCCATCCTGCTGTGGTTGCCGGTGGCGAGTCCCCTGCGCGAGGTGCCGCGGATCGCCCCTCCGGCCCAGATGCTGTACCTGTTCCTCCAGACCATCATCCCGACCGTCCCGGCCTCGTTCCTCACCTTCGGCAAGAAGGCCCTGTACCCGATCTACGAGTCCTTTCCCAGGCTGTGGGGCATCTCTGCCGTCGGAGACCAGCAGGTGGCGGGGCTGATCATGAAGATCGGGGCGGGCGCCTACCTGTGGACGGTCATCATCGTGATCTTCTTCCGCTGGTACGCCCGCGAGGAGGCGAAGCCCGACGACGTCCTGCTGTGGAACGACGTCGAGCGCGAGCTGCGCCGGCTGGAGCGCCCGGAGGGCGCCCGCTAGGAGCCAGTAGGTGCTTTTAGCATCTATTGAGAGTAAGTGCCGGTCATGAGGAAACTGTGCGGAACACAGAGCGCGGCCGCGCGCCGGCGGGAGCCCAGGTCGCCCTACGCACAGGAGGTCCATTGCGCAAGCACATGCCCCTCGGAGCGTCGGTCATAGCCGCCGTCGCCCTGTTGGTGACCGCGGGTCCGGCCTTCGCTCCCCACGTTGCGCAGATGCAGGTCAACCCGGGCACGGCCAAGCCCGGCCAGGAGGTGTCCGTCTTCGGGCCGCGGGGATACGGGAAGACGAACCCGGTTGAGGTCCGCTGGGACGCAGTGGACGGCCCCGTCCTGGGCACCTTCCAGCCCAACTCGGAGGGCTTCGCCATGTGGGGCCCCGGCACCATCACCATCCCCGCCGACGCCAAGCCCGGTAACCACACCCTGTTCGTCACCCAGAAGCTAGAGAAGGACGAGAGCCACATCCGCGGCGTCCCCGTCCGGACCGTCATCCAGGTGAGCGACGCCAACGGGGCCGTGCCCGTCGTCGGCGAGCAGGGCAACCAGGTGGTGCCGAGAACGGCCACCCTGCAGGAGGACGAGCCCGTGAGCGCGGGCGCTCTCGCCCTGGTCGCCCTGGGTGCGGCGGGCGTGGCCATGTTCGTCGCCGGGATGGCGGCGCTGGCCGCCGGCCGCCGTAGCCCGGAGCAGACGCCCGAGCGGGTGAGCGCCCGATGAGGGCCCGCGGAGCGCGCCGAGCGGGCATGGCGGCCCTGCTGGCGGCCATGGTCGCGGCTCAGGGTGGTGCCTTGGCCGCCGACGAGCCGGTGGTCACCAAGGCCTTCAACGTCACCGGTGACGACCTCGCCCCCACCCGGACCTACTCGGCCCCGGCCATGGCGGTCGACCCCAACAACTCGATGAACATCGTGGCGTCTACACCCGAGTTCCGGAGTAAGACCTGCAAGCTGATGCGGTCAAGCGACGGGGGCCGCACCTGGAGGATCCTGGACCAGAGTCCGAACCTGGAGTCGTACCCGTTCTGCTTCCACACGTCGGGCACGCAGTACCAGACGAACGTCGCCTTCGGCCGGAACGGGACGCTGTACTACGCCCTCACCGGCTACGACAACAACGACTTGGGGGCGGCCGATCCTCACGGGGGCGTCTACGGCAACCTCAGCGTTCTGCTGGCTCGCTCGACCAACCTCGGTGAGAGCTGGGAGACCACCCTCGTCCGCAACAGCCGGGGCAAGGTGGGGGCCGAGGGCGAGAACAACCGCCCGGTGACCGGCCTGGCCGTGGACACCAAGAGCGGTAACGACGACATCGTCTACGTGGGCTGGCAGAAGAACGCCCCGGCGGGGGTGACGCCCGCCCCGGTGGGCCACGCCATGATGGCGGTGTCCACCGACGGAGGCAGGAGCTTCGGCGAGCCGGTCAAGCTGGCGGGCGAGTACTTCAAGGACAAGCCCGATCCCAACGCCTACGGGGGCGGGGCGCCCCAGCTGGCGGTGGACAACGAGGGCACCCTCCACGCCGCCTTCTTCGGGAGGACGACGGTTCAGGGCGGTCCGCCCGTCAACGCCATCCTCGTCTCGAGCACCAGGGACCGGGGCAAGACGTTCACCGTCACCGAAGCGGCGCCGCCGAGCCCGTACTACCTGCCCCTGATCATGACGTGGAACCCCGAGGGCGGGAGGCGGGGCAGCCTTCACCTCGTCTACGAGGACAAGATCGGCGCGGAAGCGGGATTGAGCGACCGTGACATCTTCCACAAACGGTCCACTGACGGCGGCAGGACGTGGACTGCGCCGAAGATGATCAACGACGACAACCCCAACAACCTGCCGGGGACGGGATCGCACCTCCAGGTGAACCCCAACATCACGGTCGCGCCCAACGGCCGTCTGGACGCAGCCTGGTGGGACTTCCGGGACGACACCGGCGGCTTCACCAACGACGTCTACTACGCCTTCTCGGAGGACAACGGTGCGACGTGGTCCAAGAACTACCGGATCACCGACCGCTCGATCGACAGACGGGTCGGCGTGTGGAGCAACGGCTACGACATGCGGACCCCGGTGGGCATCGCGTCCACCAACGAGCTGGCAGTGGTCGCCTACGACGACACCCGCAACACGTTGAAGGTGGGCGAAGGCCAGGACATCTTCTCGGCCGTGGTGCAGCACGAGGTCCTCGGTTCCGGAGCCAACGACGCCGCCCGCTACGTGCTGGCCGCGCTCGTAGGCTTGGCCGCGGTGGGCTTGATCCTGCTGGCCGTTAGCTTCGCCGCCGGGCGCCGCACCCGCTCGGAGGAGCCCCGGCCTGCTCCACGTGACGACCGGACGCCGGCCCCGGCGGATGCCGACCGGAAGGTGGGTACCAGCTAGCTACTTCGACCTGAAATAGTCGCCGTTGTCCTGAGGGCGTGATGGTGACCCTCGTCGATGGCCCTCCTGTTCGACCGCTCTCAGCCCTCATCGGAGCAGGTTCCCCACCTTCACGGAGTTGTGGGCGAGTACCCCCCAGCCGCACCAGGTGCGGGCGCCGCTGATGCCGTCGAGGCGTGTCCGGTTCCAGCCGAAGTCGCGTTTGAGGCAGCTGACTCGCCCCTCACAGCCAGTCCTCCACTTCACCAACTTGCGGAACCCCCGGCCTCGCTCCACCGCCTGACGAGCGCTGCCCGCTTTGCCTCTGCGGGGGATGACGACGCGCTTGACGCCAAGCTCGGCGAGCTCGTCTTCGACCCTCGCCTCGCCGTAGCCGCGGTCGGCCGTGACCGCCCGGGGCGCTCTTCCGGTCAGCTGTTTGACGCGCCCGATCGCCGGGGCCAGCTGCGGAGCGTCGGGCGGAGCCCCGACTTGGACCGTGTAGTCGAGGACGACGCCGTCCTCGTTGTCGACGACCTGGGCCTTGTACCCGAACTCGGTGGGGCGGTCGAGGCGGCCCTTGCGGATGGGGCGGGCGTCGGGATCGTGCAGGCTGACCAAACGAGTGGAGCCGGCAGGGACGACGCCGCCGAGGCGGGTCCGGGTCTGGACGATGATGCACTCGGTCCGTCCCAGCAGGGTGGCGAGATCTTCCAGCACGGCACCGGTGCGCCCGCCCGAAAGGTGCTTGCGCCGCAGGCACCGGCGGGCGTTGACCAGGACCGCGCCGGCCTGGCGCATGGTGGCGGCGGCCACCTGGGCCACTTCGGCGGTGACACGCTTGGCCGCGCCCTTCGCCTCCTCGGAGCGCTTGCGCAGGCTGGCGGCGATCTCGTGCGCTCGCCGCCCGGCCGCTCGACGGCGGTCCCGGAAGCGAGTGCGGGGGGCGAGGCCCGCGGCCTTGATCCTCCTGACGGCGACACCCATCTTCCGCACCGCCTTGGTCAACAGGCCTGAGTCGGTCGGGTAGCCGACGTTGGCCTCGACCACGGTGGTGTCGACGCGCACCTTCGTGGTGCGCAGCACCTTGGCGCCGGCAGCCTTGGCCAGCAGGGCGTCGTTGAGGCCGGTCACCGCCTCCTCTCCGCAGCGGGTGGTGATCTTCATGAGCGTCGTTGGATGGGGCACGACGCCACCGAGCGGGATGCGGCAGAACCGCTGCCAGCTGATCGAGTCGGCCACCTCTCGGCACAGCGCCTCGTAGCCCAGCCGGTAGCGGTACTTCAGGAACATCAGCCGGAGGTAGGTCTCCATGGGAATCGACGGCCGGCCGTGGGTCGGGTCGAAGTGGTCTCGGAAGGGTTCGAAGAAGACCGGGTCGTCGAGCAGGTCATCGACTGCCTCCAGCTCGGCGGGCAGACCCAGGCAACACTCCGGCAGGATCGCTTCCCACAGCGTGGGCTGGGGGTTTACCGTTCTCAGCACGATGACCTCAATCCCTTCTGCACAAGGGGTTGAGGTCATCGTGCTCCTTCTCCCGCTCTGACGCGAGCACCCTCCGGTCGCGTAGGCCCTGGTCAGAGCCGTCTTTCCACGATCACTTTTTCAGGGGGAAGTAGCTAAGGGAGCGAGCTAGGGGAGCCCGGCTTCGGGCTCCCCTAGCGACTCCGAGTGGCCCCGGTGACGCCGGTGAGGAGAGCTACCG
>JAIVIH010000248.1 GCA_020200615.1 Actinomycetota bacterium
GTATTACCTTGGCCGTCGTAGAGACCCCTCCTCCCACCGCCTCGAACTGGGCGTTGGCAAAGAAGATGTCACTCGTGCCCCCGCCGATGGCGCTGCTGTCGCCGACGCTCAGGTCCGTATTGCGGGTGTCGTCCCACGAGAAGACGGCGTGGGCGTTTGCCGATGCCAGACCCACTGGTGAGCTCTGGTCGAAGTTGACGCCCCAGACCCCGTACTGGCGGTTGATCGACTGGTCGGTGACCCGGAGGTTCTTCGCCCAGGTCTTCCCGTTGTCCTCCGAGTACGTGTAGTACACGTCGTTCGAGCGGGTCCCGGGGTCGTCCCGCGTGTCCCACCAGGTCGCATCGATCCGGCCATTGGGCGCGACGGAGATGTTGGGGATGTACTTGCCCCGTTCGAACTTGGGATCGGCGTCATCGGGAAGGGCCCGTCGAGGCGACCACGTCTTTCCGCCGTCAGTCGACTGGCGGTAGTAGACCGTCGAGTACGCCCCCACATCGGGGTCGTCCGCCCCCTGGTGCACCCAGTGCAGGGTGCCCAGGTCGCCGCCCTCCGCGCCCCAGGTGATGCGACTGCCGGGCCCGTTCTTGAGATCGAACGGCCCTATCTGTGTCGTCTGCCAGGTCTTTCCCTTGTCGGTCGACTTGGACAGGAAGTAGGCGGGTGGAGGCGTGGGTGTGATGTTGGCGGTGGACGAATGCCAGATGACGTAGGCGTTCCCCTCGCCGTCGACGGTCATGTGCGGGTTGCGACCGCCCCAGTTCTCCAGCCGGTTCGGCTCGGCCGCTCGGGATCCTTGCGCCGGCGCGGTGGTAGTCGTGGTGCTGACGTTCGCAGGAGGAATGGTGGTGACGCTCGGGGCAACCCGCAGACCCTCGGCCCGGACCTCCGAAGCCTGGTAGGCATCCGCGGCCAGGTTGACCGGAGCGCCGAATGTCCGCCCCCCGTCCCTGGAAACCGCCACCCGGGGCAGGTTGGGCAGGAGGTTCGGCGCCACGGTGGCCGGGTAGCTTGTCTGGAAGGTCACGTACACCGTGTCGTCACTGCCGCTCCTCGTGTCGACGGCGACGCCCATCACAGGCCGGTTGTCTTCGATGACCTCACCCTGGGTGCCGCGGGCGTTCCTCACGAGCGTCGTCTGCCAGGAGTCTCCGAGGTTGGTCGACCGCCCCAGCAATACGCTGAAGTTCCCCAGCCTGTTGCTGACGGCGGAAGGTGGCGGTGACAACTTCGACACCTCTCGATCCTCCACGTCCCATCCGGAGAGGGCGTAGTACAGGGTGCCGTTGCGCCCGAAGGCGATGGGCCCGTGGAATACGTTCGAGTTGTTCACCAGGCAGAAGGGGTAGCTGGGAAGCGCCGGAGT
>JAIVIH010000502.1 GCA_020200615.1 Actinomycetota bacterium
CCCACCGCCCGGTCCATCGGCTGGGCTTTCGCCCGCTTTGCCGAGTCGCCGCGGCTGTTGGTGGCCAGGGACATGCGCCCCTCGGGTGAAACCCTGATCGACGCCTTCTCCGAAGGGGCCACGCTCGCCGGCGTGGACGTGGTGAACCTGGGCCTGGCCTCCACCGACCTGCTCTACTACGCCGCCGGCCACCTGAAGGCTCCGGGGGCGATGTTCACCGCCTCCCACAACCCGGCCCAGTACAACGGGATCAAGCTGTGCCTGGCGGGCGCCCGGCCCGTCGGCCAGGACACCGGCCTGGCCGAGATCAAGACCCAGGCCGAGACCGGGCCGTCCCTCGACGGCCGGGCCCACGGGCTGGTCTCCTACCTGGACCTTCTGGGTGAATTCGCGGAGCACGTCCGCTCCTTCGTCGACCGCAAGGTCCTGCAGCCCCTGCACGTGATCGCCGATACGGCCAACGGCATGGGTGGGCTCGTGGTGCCTGCCGTGTTCGACGGGCTGCCCTACAAGCTGGAGATCCTCTTTCCCGAGCTCGACGGGTCCTTCCCCAACCACCCTCCCGACCCCATCCAGCCCGAGAACCTCAAGGCCCTGCAGGAGCGGGTGCTCGAGGTCGGAGCCGACGTCGGCCTTGCCTTCGACGGTGACGCCGACCGGGTCTTCCTCGTCGACAACAAGGCGCAGACGATCTCGGGATCGACGACCACCGCCCTCGTGGCCAAGGCCATGCTCGAGAAGCAGCCCGGCTCGAAGATCATCTACAACCTGATCTGCTCCAAGTCGGTGCCCGAGATCATCAAGGAGAACGGCGGCGAGCCCGTCCGCACGCGCGTCGGCCACTCCTTCATCAAGACGGTCATGGCCCAGACTGACGCCGTCTTCGGCGGCGAGCACTCCGGCCACTACTACTTCCGGGACAACTACCGGGCCGATTCCGGGCTGATCGCGGCCATGATCGTCCTCGAGCAGCTGTCGAAGAACGAGGAGCCCCTCTCCGACTACCGCAAGGCCTTCGAGCGCTACGCCGACTCGGGCGAGATCAACGTGGAAGTCGACGATCCCCCTGCCGTCATCGACCGGGTCGCCGCCGCTTTCGACGGGGTGGACCAGGACCGCACCGACGGCCTGACCCTCGACTTCGGAGAATGGTGGGTAAACCTCCGCCCGTCGAACACCGAACCTCTCCTGCGGGTGAACCTGGAGGCGGCCGACGACGCTTCCTGCCGTGAGCACCTGTCCGAGATCCTCGAGATCGTGAAGGGCGACTGATGGCCCTCGACCAGTTGCTGCTGGAGATCCTGGCTTGTCCCGAAGACAAGGGCCCCCTCCTGTACTTCGCCGGTGAGGACGCCCTGTAC
>JAIVIH010000294.1 GCA_020200615.1 Actinomycetota bacterium
TCCTCGTCCTCATCAACGGCATCGACACGGTGCAGTTCCACCTCCCGGCCCGGAAGTGGGCCAAGACCTACGAGCTGGTCCTGGACACCTCGTTCGGCTACGCGGCGCCGGACCTGGCCGGCTTCGAGGGGGTCGTCCTCAAGGCCGGTGAGGAGCTGGTCCTCGAACCCCGCTCGGTTGTCGTGCTGCGCAGGACGGAGTGAGGGCTCGCCTCGGGCCGGAGGTGTTCGACCTGCCCGTCTCCGAGATCCGCATCGGCTACCGCTCGGCCGTTTACTTCTCTCGGGCCAAGCGCATCCTCGAGGCCGAGCGTCCGGGCACGGTGGCCACGATCCAGGTGTTCCAGAAGGGTCGGTCCCTCCTCTGCGGAATCGACGAGGCCCTGGCCATCCTGAGGGTGGGGGCCGGCTCGTGGTCCGACCCCGACGAGGCCACCCGCGTGTTCGAGGCCTACCTGGCGGCGAGGCTGGACGCCCGGGCCCTTCGCCTGCACGACACCGACTCGGCCCTGCGGGCCCGCCTGCGGCAGCTGGACCTGGAAGCCGGGCTGGAAGAGCTCTGGGTACCCGCCTTCGAAGGCCTCGACGTGGCCGCCCTGCGGGACGGGGACCGGATCGAGCCGTGGGAGACGGTCCTGGAGATCACCGGGTCGCTCCACCTGTTCGCCCACCTGGAGTCGGTCTACCTCGGCGTCCTGGCCCGGCGAACCAAGGTGGCGTCGAACGTGGCCGACGTGGTGGCCGCCGCCGGAGGGAAGCCCCTGCTCTTCTTCGCCGACCGCTTCGACCACTTCGCCACCCAGGGGGGTGACGGCTACGCCGCCCACATCGCCGGCGCCCGCGGGGTGTGCACCGACGCCATGGCCGCCTGGTGGGGCGACCACGGCCTGGGCACCATGCCCCACGGCCTCATCGCCGCCTTCGGGGGGGACACGGTCGCCGCCGTCCAGGCCTTCGATCGCCACGTCGAAGGCGTCGACCTGGTGGCCCTCACCGACTTCAACAACGACAACGTGGGCGACTCCCTGGCCTGCGCCCGGGCCTTCGGCGACCGGCTGTGGGGGGTTCGCCTGGACACGTCGGGCACCATGGTCGACCGTTCGATCACGCCCGACCGGATGGGCGACTTCGTCCCCACGGGGGTGAACGTCCCGCTGGTGCGGTTGGTCCGCGACGCCCTGGACGCCGAAGGTTTCGAGCACGTGCGCATCGTCGTGTCGGGCGGGTTCGACGCCGCCCGCATCGCCGAGTTCGAGGACGCGGGCGCTCCGGTCGACGCCTACGCCGTCGGCTCGGCCCTCCTCCGCGGCAGCCGGGACTTCACGGCCGACGTGGTCGCCGTCGACGGGCGGCCATTGGCCAAGGCCGGCCGCCGGATCCGTCCCAACCCCCGGCTGGAGCCCGTGGGCTGAGCGCCCTCACCGCCGGGCCAGCTCGATCGCGGTGCGGGCGGCGGCGAAGGGGTCGTCGACCCGAACGATCGCCTCGACCGGCTCTCCGGCCCGGGCCAGCTCCCACGTGCCCACGCCCACCACGGGCTTGCCCATGCGCAGGGCCAGGGCAATCTCGGACAGGGTCCCGAACTCGCCCCCCACCGCCACCAGGGCGTCGCTGGCCCGGACGACGAGGAGGTTGCGGCCCTCGCCCAGACCCGTGGGCAGGGCGACGTCCACCCAAGGGTTGGCCGCGTCCCGACGCTCACCGGGCAGGATGCCCACGGTCTGACCGCCCTCGGCCTTCGCCCCCCGGCAGGCGGCCTCCATCACGCCGCCGAGCCCACCGCAGACGAGCACCGCCCCGCACCGGGCCAGCTCCCGCCCGACTCCTTCGGCGGCCAGGCACACGTCCGCCTCAGCCGTCGAGCCGCCCACCACGGCGATGTATGTCGCGTTCACGAGTCACATCCTCCCGTATGCTGGGAGAGTTCTATGAGGCGGATCATCGGCGTCTGGGTGGTCGCGGCCGGCCTGGTTGCGTCGGCTTGCGGAGCCACGGAACTCGGTGGCCAGGACGTCGCCACCGACTCGGGGTCCGGCCCGGCGCGACCCTCGGTTCTCTCCTCCGGTCCCTATGCCGGCGCCCTGGGCTCTCAGACGCCGCTCCCACGGCGCAGGCTCGGGGGTCTCGGGGGTTTCGGGGGCGTCGAGCCTTCCGTGCGCAGGGTGGGGCCCGTCCTCCAGCCCAGCCCGCCACTTCCCGCCCCTTCCGGCCCGGCCATGCCCGGCGACGAGCCGTCGGCCCAGCCCAACGTCTTCCAAGCCACCCTCCTGCCCACCCTCAGCCCCGCCGTGGCCGACGTGCCGACCCGGGTGTACGTCCCCAACAGCGACGCCCACACGGTGAGCGTCATCGATCCGGCCACGCTCGAGGTCATCGACCGCTTCCCTGTGGGACGGGTGCCCCATCACGTCACCCCTTCGTGGGACCTCACCAAGCTGTACGTGAACAACACGTCGGGCAACAGCTTCAGCGTCATCGACCCCCGGAGCGGCCGGGTCACGGAAACCCTGCCCGTGGTGGACCCCTACAACCTCTACTTCACGCCCGACGGGACGAAGGCCATCGTCGTGGCCGAGCGGCTCCAGCGGCTGGACTACCGCAACCCGCAGACGTGGGAGCTGATCAAGAGCGTCTCCGTGCCGTGGGCCGGAGTCGACCACCTGGACTTCTCGGCCGACGGCCGGTACCTGCTGGCCAGCTGCGAGTTCACCGGCCAGGTGGTGAAGGTCGACAACGAGACCATGGAGGTCGTGGGTCGGGCCAACGTGGGCAGCCTGCCCATCGACGTCAAGGTGGCCCCCGACGGCAGCGTGTTCTTCGTGGCCAACCAGGGCCGTCACGGGGTGTCGGTGATCGACCCCGAGAGGATGAGCGAGATCGCCTTCCTCCCCACGGGTACGGGCGCCCACGGCCTCAACTACAGCCGGGACACCACCCGCCTGTTCGTGAGCAACCGCCTCGCCGGGAGCGTGTCGGTGATAGACGTGGCCAGCCGCGAGGTGGTCGCCACCTGGAAGGTGGGCGGCAGCCCGGACATGCTCCAAGTGACCCCCGACGGGACCCAGCTGTGGGCATCCAACCGCTACCACGGGAGCGTGTCCGTCATCGACACTTCCGACGGCCACGTCATCAAGACCATCCCCACCGGCGCCGGCGCCCACGGCGTGTCCTTCTTCCCCCAACCCGGCCGTTTCAACGTCGGCCACAACGGCGTCTACCGCTAGTAGGCCGGGGGCAGGTCAGCGGCCGCCGCACCCAGCTAGCCGGGGCGACCGGCCCCTACCAGGTCGCCGGCCCGCCAGCCCCGGTACCGAACAGGAACTCCCGTCTGAGAGGCCTCGATCATCTGGCCGCCCCCGACGTAGATCGCGTTGTGGTGGATGCTCTCCACTCCGTCGTTACCGAAGAACAGCAGGTCGCCGGGCTGGACCTCGTCGATGGGAACCCGGGTCGTCTCGAACCACTGGGTGTAGGCCGAGTGCGACAGGTGCACGCCGGCCGCGGCCCAGGCCCAGGCGGTGAGGCCCGAGCAGTCGAACGAGTCAGGGCCGGACCCGCCGTAGACGTAGGGCTTGCCTATCTGCCTCTCGGCCTCGGCCACGGCCGCGGCGGCGCCCGACGAAGGAGGCGGCGCGGCCGTTACCGGGCCCAAAGTCGCCGTCTGCACACCGGGAGACTCGGCCAGCGGCTCCGACGCCCGGGGAGACCCGGCGCCCGAGGGCCCGGGCGCGAGTGCGGCGGCCTGCTCCGAGGGCGGAGCGGGCGCCGGCTCGCGGGCCGCTTGCTCGCGCGCCCGGCGGTCGGCCTCCTCGGCCACCAGCCCCGCCAGCTCGCCCTGGACCCGTCCGAGGATGGCGCGCTGGTCCTCCTCGGCGGCCACGGCCGCCCGCCGGAGAGCGGCCGCCTCGGTGTTGGCCTCCTTGGCGTCCTTCTCCTCGTCGGTGAGCTTGACCCGGATCTCAGTGAGGTCCTCGCGGGCCGAGCGCAGCTCGCCGAGTACGGCCCGCTGGTCGCCTGCCGCCACCTGCAGGTACTGGCGGCGGACGAGCATCTGGGTGTGGTCCTGGCTGCGGGCCAGGCTGCTGATGGTGGCGTTGCTACCCCCGTGCATGTAGGCGACGACGGCGACCTTGGTGAGGCGGCTCCTCACCTGCTTGAACCGCTCGTTCGACCGCTTGAGGTCGAGTTCCGTCTTCTCGAGGTTGCTCTGGAGCTCGGCCAACCGGATCTGGGCCCGGTTGTAGCGCTCGGCGGCGATGCTGACCTTCTCGCCCTGCGCGTCGAGCTGGTTCTGGATGCGGGCCGCTTCCGCCTTCTTGTCGTCGACAGGGTCGCCCCCCGCCCACGTCGGGGCGGCAAGGGGCGTGAGAAGCGCGATCCCGACGAGTACGCCGAGCCGCCGTCGGTGCCGTGGGGTCATCGGTAACCTCACTGCCTTCAGGGGTCCTCGGTTTCGGGCGAACCCTAACCTTGGCCACGATGACCTGCAAGGACGGGGGGCGGTAGCGTCCCCCGGGTGTCAGACCCCAACCCCGGCGCCACGCGGATCGAGCGGGATTCGCTGGGAGACGTGGCCGTGCCCGCCACCGCCAAGTGGGGAGCGCAGACCCAGCGGGCGGTGGACAACTTCCCGATCTCGGGCGTGCCCGTCGACGCCGAGATAATCCGCGCCGTCGCCCGGATCAAGGGCGCGGCGGCGGTGGTGAACGCCGAGCTGGGGGTGGTCGACGCCGGCGTGGCCCGGGCCGTGGCCGAGGCGGCGGCCGAGGTCGCCGGCGGCGGATGGGGTGGAGAGTTCCCCATCGATGTCTTCCAGACCGGGTCGGGGACGTCCACCAACATGAACATGAACGAGGTTCTGGCCCACCTCGCCGCCGAGCGCCTGGAACGGCCCGTGCATCCCAACGACGAGGTCAACGCCTCCCAGTCGTCCAACGACGTCTTCCCCTCGGCCATCCACGTGGCCGCCGTCGAGGCCGTGGTCGGCGACCTCATCCCCGCCCTTGGCGGGCTGGCGGCAGCCCTAAGAGAAAAGGCCGACGAGTGGCGCGACGTAGTCAAGAGCGGTCGCACCCACCTGATGGACGCCACGCCCGTCACCCTGGGCCAGGAGTTCGGGGGCTACGCCGCCGCCGTGGAACACGGGATCGAGCGCTTGGAGGCATGTCTGCCCCGGCTCGGAGAGCTGGCCCTCGGCGGGACCGCGGTGGGGACGGGTATCAACGCCCCTCCGGAGTTCGCCGACCGGGTGGTGAGCAGGCTGGCCGCCGACCTGGGCTTGCCGTTGAGGGAGGCCAGGAACCACTTCGAGGCCCAGGGCGGCCGGGATGCGCTCGTGGAGGC
>JAIVIH010000295.1:0-6314 GCA_020200615.1 Actinomycetota bacterium
TCACTTGGTAGGTGCCCTCCAGTTCGGGACTGTGACGCGTCGAGAACGTCAGAATCCCTTTTCTGGTGGGCACTTCCGCGGATGGGCAGCCCTCAGCTCACGCGGCTCGGTGAATGATCAGGGTTAGCGCGAATCGGTTGTATCGGACATTGTGAGAAGACATGATGGGCGGGGGGAAACGCTCCGAGTGCCACGCATCACGAAATGAGGCGAAGTGAGCGAAGGTTGGGGGGATTGAACGGCCGCTGATGGCCAAGGACGTCGTCGTCGCGGCGGCTGCGGGCGGGTCGGATTCCCGCTGGGGCTGACCTTCGCCGACCGCGGGCTCCTGGTGTCGCTCTACGACATCAACCCGGTGGCCGTCAACCGCATCAACGACGGGAAGCTGCCCTTCGATGAGCCGGGCGCCGCCGGAGTGCTGACGCGGGTCATCGGGGACACGCTCTCGGCCACCACCGATCCGGCTTGCCTGTCGCAGGCCGAGAACGTGGTGGTGGTCATCGGCACACCCCTCGACGAGCACCTCAATCCCGAGCCCGGCGCCGTGCCCGCCGCTATCGCCGGCATCCTCGATCACCTTGGTCGACGGCCAGCTCCTGGTGCTGCGCAGCACCCTCTATCCGGGCGTGACGGCTCTCGTCGAAGGCCTGATCGCGGCCTCGGGCAAGCAAATCGACGTGGCCTACTGCCCCGAGCGGATCGCCGAGGGAAAGGCCATGACCGAGCTCTGCGAGCTGCCCCAACTGGTCTCGGCCCGCGACGAACGGGCCATGGAACGGGCCACGAAGCTCTTCCGGACCCTCACCACCGAGGTGGTTTCCTTGCTGCCGGAGGAAGCGGAGCTGGCCAAGCTGTTCACCAACACCTGGCGCTACGTCCGCTTCGCCGTGGCCAATCAGCTCTACCAGGTGGCCAACGACTCCGGGCTGGACTTCGAGGTCATTCGCCGAGCCATGGCCTACAACTACCCCCGGGCCGCCGATGTGCCCGGCGCGGGCTTGGCCGGAGGGCCCTACCTACTCAAGGACACCATGCAGGTGTCAGCCTTCCACACCAACAATTTCACGCTCGGCTCAGCCGCCATGATGGTCAACGAGGGGTTCCCCCTCTACATCGTCCGGCGCATGGAAGAGCGCTATGACCTGGCGAGCATGACCGTCGGACTGCTGGGCATGGCCTTCAAGGTCCAGTCCGACGACATCCGGTCCAGCCTCAGCTACAAACTCAAGCGCAGCCTCCGCTCCAAGGCGGCCGAAGTCCTCACCACCGACCCCTACGTAACCTGCGACCCCGAGCTACGCCCCCTCGAGGAGGTCTTGGAGCGATCCGACCTGCTGGTGGTGGGCGCACCCCACCGGGCCTACGCGGCGTTCGTCCCCGTGCAGCCCGTGGTCGACGTCTGGGACCTCTACGGCCGAGGCGTCCAGGTCTGAGGTTGCGCCGTCCCGAAAAGGGCGGTCGACCAGAGCAAGGAGTCGGCGAGCGGCTCCACGAAGCCTTCGTGGTACGCCTGGCAGCATTTCTGGCCGAGCCAGCTGCCGAGGATCGGAACCGAGAAGACCCCACCGCCTCCGGCGAGGCCTTGGCCCAGGGCCTCCACTTGGCGGATGAACTGCTCGCCGGGCTCCAACATGGCGACGAGGGCGTCGCCCACCGTGGTTCCTGAGGCGCCGACCATCGGCGACTCCCACAACGTCTCCACGTCGCCCGCCCGCTAGTTCTGGTGCGGGTTGCCGGGTAACAGGCGCGGGACTTTCTCCTCGGCGAAGAAGGCGCCGCCCTCGGCCCCGGTGACCTGGCGAACCTTCTCGTAGAGAAGCGGCCCATTGACCCTGCTGCCCGAGGCGCCGAGCCTGAAGGCCACCTCCACGTCGTCGATGCCCGCCCGCACGGCGGCGACGGCAAGTCGGGTTGTCTCGCCCTTCTCGATGTGGCCGTCGCCGAAGATCACCCCACCGTCCACCTGGAGCCCGTGGCTGTTGTCCCAATCGTGGAAAGCCCGAGCTACCAGGTCACCCAGCGACAGCTCCGGATACTGGCTCGTCCTCCTCGTGAGCTCGGCAAAAGTGCGGCCGTAGACGAATCGATGGGGCAAGAGACGCATCAGGCGGCTGAGCTCCCGCAGGGCGGCGGCGGTGTCGGCCGCGACCTTGCGCTGGAGCTGCTCCCAGAAGCTCGGGTAGCGCGCCTTCCAGTACCGGCGGATGGAGGCGACGGGCGTCCGAAGGTGCCCGGCGGCAAAGGCGTCGGTCAGGTAGTGCTGCGCGGCAGCCTCCCGGGCCGTGGCCCGGGAGATGGCCCCACCTCGAGCGCCGAGTCGCCAGGCCTCGTCGAGTGCGACCTGGTGCAGATGGCGGTAGGCGGCCACGGCCGAGCCGAAGCCGCTACCGGTGGCCACGTCCGACGGGCCTGGTGCGGCGAAGTGGTCGTCATTGACCGCGGCCAGCGCCAGATACCGGTCCCGCACCCGTCGCTCCACGTCGCTCCGGTTGGCACCGGGGCTGAAGGCAAAGTCGGCGAACCGTCCTCCCGGCTCGAATCTGGAATCGACGACGGCTTCGTCCAGCGTCGACACCTTGAGCGCGCAGACGATCTCGTCACGAGTGTCGAGCCGCGTCCCGGCCACTCCCTCCCTGCCGGCGACGCTGAACAAGCTTCCCGCCGGGTCCGCGGACGGCTCGGTCCGCCACTGCTCGGGATCGGAGATCGACCACCCCTCGGGTCGGAAGAAGTCTCCGCTCAGGGCCACCACGTCGCCGAAGCTCAGCTCGAACCGATCGGCGGCCGAGTCCCCTCCGAGGTTGACGACCGCACCTGCTGTCGCCGCATCGCCGACGCCGCGGTGCTCATAGGCCTTCATCCTCGAGCCCCCGCCGCCTCCGACGCCGGACGCGGCCGCTGCCGGATCCGCACGCAACACAAACCGGGACCGGGGTCGAGCCGTGCGTCCAGGCCCGGATTCCCGAGCCCGGCGACCATGCCTGTCATCAGCTCCAGATTCATGCCGCACACCAGCTGGGCGAAGTGCTCGGCCAGCGCGTGGAAGGGACAGTTGGCGAGCTCCAGGCCGCCGGGTTCGAGACGGGGCTCATAGCCGAGTTCCTGCAGTACCTCCCGAGCGGCGGCCACCAGCGCCTTGCCCGCGGGCCGGGTTCCGGCCCGGGCCCGGGCTTCTGCGCCGAGCGACAATCCCGCCTCACGCGCTGCTAGCGCCAAGGCCTCTCTCACGGGAGTGCCGTCGCGCTCCGCGTCGGTGACGGCCCGGGCTAGGAGGGCGCCGGCGAAGTCGTAGCGCCGGTCGGGCAGGCTGACCTCCAGCTCTCGCGACGACCGACGGTAGAGCTTGGCCGGCCTGCCGGCGCCGGGACCGCCACGCCCGGGGGGTCGTCCGAACGCGGTCGCCAGCAGACCGTCGTCGACCAGCTTGTCGAGGTGGAACTTGGCCACATGACGGGCGACTCCCGCGCCCTCGGCCGCTTGGTCGCGGTTTACCGGCGAGCTCCGGGTCACGACGTAGCGGTACAGGGCTCGGCGCACGGGCTCGCCCAGCGTAGAGATGGAGGCAAGACCCAATGGCGATAATCAGCCCTCACCAGATGACCGGGGGCCACCCCACCACCACGCAGGCCCGATTGGACAACCCCGCCTATCAGGCGTTCTGGCTGCTGCGGCTCGGCCTGACCGTCGCCCCGATCCTGTTCGGCCTGGACAAGTTCGCCCACGCGCTCGTGGACTGGGACCAGTACCTGGCACCGGAGTTCACCGACCTCTTCAACGCCGAGGCCCACACCCTGATGTACTTCGTGGGGGCAGTTGAGATCGTGGCCGGGCTGGTCGTGCTGCTCCGCCCTCGCTTCGGTGGGTACCTGGTCGCAGCTTGGCTCACAGGCATCATCGTGAACCTCCTGATGATGGCTGACTTCTACGACGTCGCGCTTCGGGACTTCGGCCTCGTCCTCGCGGCGCTGACCCTCGCTCGACTGGCCACGGCCTTTCCGGTCAGCCGCACCCCCCGATGACGACCGTCGGACCGCTCATCCACTTGGAGGAGAATCGGGCTGCCCGGCGCGGTCTCGCGGTCGTGCCCGATCCCGACACTGAGGCCATCGACCTCGGCAAAGCCGAGGCAGCGGTGGCTGATCTGCTCGTCGCGCTGGGGCAAGACGTCGCCGATCCCCAGCTTCGCGACACTCCCCGCCGGGTCGCCGCCGCCCTTGCCGAGATGCTGTCACCCGTCGAGTTCACTCTCACGACTTTTCCGAACGACGGCCACTACGACGAACTCATCGTCGTGCGGGACATCCCGCTTCATTCGCTCTGCGCCCACCACATGCTCCCGATCATCGGCGTGGCCCACGTTGCCTACCTCCCGGGCGCTCGCATCCTCGGTCTGTCCAAGCTGGCGCGGGTCGTCGAGCTCTGCGCCCGCGGTCTGCAGATTCAGGAGCGCCTCACCATCCAGGTCGGGGACTGGCTGACCGAACACCTCGAGCCAAGAGGCGTCGGCGTGGTCATCGATGCCGAACACCTGTGCATGACCGTCCGCGGCGTCCGTGCCCACGGGGCGCGGACCGTGACCTCCTCGCTACGGGGACTGGTGCGGGACGACGCCCGTACCAGGGCCGAGTTCCTCGACCTCACTCGTAGGAACGCATGACTCAGCGCACGTCGGCGCAGTAACTTGTGCCGTATCGGTACGATCGCGGGGATGCCCGCTCCCGACACCGAACTGGCTCAGACATTCGCCGAAGTGGCCAGGAGCCTGCTCGATGAGAACGACGTCGACGCCACCCTGGACCGGATTTGTGAGCTGGCGGTGCAGACGATTGACGGCTGCCAGGCGGCGGGTATCTCGATTGTGGAGGGCAACCATGTCACGTCCCGTTCAAAGACCGACGGTTTGCCCGGTGTTGTGGACAAGATCCAGTCAGAGACGCAGGAGGGCCCGTGCGTCGATGCCATCAAGGACCACGAGGTGTTCCTCACCGGCTCGCTCTCCCAGGAGGGGCGATGGCCCGACTTCTCCCGCCGAGCCCACGACGAGACAGGAGTAGAGAGCATTCTCGCGTTTCGCCTATTCGCGAGCGAAGACACTCTGGGGGCGCTGAACCTCTACAGCAAAGACCGTGATGCCTTCGATGACCACGACATTGCCGTCGGCTCGGTCTTCGCCGCCCATGCGGGAGTCGCATGGTCCTCAGCGATGCGGGAGGCGCACCTCGAGACCAAGGCTGTTAGCCGCGACCTCATCGGCATGGCCAAGGGCATCATCATCGCTCAACAAAAGGTGTCTGACGACGAGGCCTTCGACATCCTCCGAAGAGCGTCCCAGCGGATGAACATCAAGCTCCGTGAACTGGCCGAACGAATCGTCGAACGTCCGGCGCGGGAAGAGCCGGCCTAACACCTTCCCGCCAGGTTGACCCACGGACGGGACCAACGGCTGCGGGCCGCGGTCAGGACAGGTCGAACACGCTGGTGACGCCGCAGACATCGAGGACCCTGAAGGCCCCCGGGTTCGCGCCGCTGAGCGAGAGGGACCGGCCATCCGCGTGCAACCTCTTCACCGCCTGAACGAGAACGTAGACGCCGCTCGAATCTATGAACGTAAGCCCGCCGACGTCCACAACCAACTTCCGGTCGGCATCATGTCCGGCGAGACCTTGAAGCGCCCTCTGGAGCTGGGGAGCAGTGTCGGCGTCCAGCTCGCCGCAGACCGCGACGACCACCTGCCCTGCAGCCCGCGTTTCACAGATAGCGAACTCCGGAGCCGTCGACACAATGACCTCCAGCGCCGCCAAAGGAGGTCCATCGGCCCTTGCGGCTAAAGGCCGTCCACTCGCGTGTTCTACCCCCGACGGTCATGAGGCGAAACCGGTGTCGTAGTCGCCATCGGCGATCGCAGGCATCTGCGACACGCCGCGAGGAAGGCCTCTGCGCTGCCGAGCAAGTCAATGTTACCCGATGGCGGGGTCGCCGCGGCTCGAACAACGGCGGCGCCGTTATGCACTGTCGTGGGCGGCCTCCGAACTCGACGTCGCCCCGAACGCTGCGCGTTCCTGACGAGGTGCACCAGACGCCGTGCCAGCACCTCATAGCAAATGTGGTGCTACCACGATTGCTCTCCGCAGGGCGCACCGGCAATATTTCAGCAAGTAGCTGCCAGAACGAGGGAACTTTTCGTCCCCCTCGCCTGTCTAATTCGCAGCGGAATGCCACAATTGGTGAGGCCCGTGACTGATATTTCGTTCAAAGGGTTTGGACAGACGTCTATCATCGGCTACCGATCGAATGGCGGGTCCGGGGCCGTGAAG
>JAIVIH010000295.1:6347-11687 GCA_020200615.1 Actinomycetota bacterium
TGCATTAGCCGCCGCACTGCTTTTCCCTGGCTGCTTCGGGGACGCGCTGGCAAGGGCTCCGATGGAGCCGGAAGTCGCGAGATCCCGGTGCGCAGTGGACGTGGGCCAACCGCAGCGGACTCCGTCTTCGGGCCGGACGGTCCGGAGCTTGCGCCGTCGGCGGCAGACGCCCGACCCGTCTCCCCGACGACGCCAGGCCGTTGACAAGTACCCGGATCGGCCTGAGCCGTAGCTCGGGCGGTTGACGTGACTGTCGCGTCGCCCGTGCGCGCGCAAGACGAAACTAAGAAGCCGCCTCGTGATGAAGGGGACCGCGCCCTTCGATCGATCTCCTCCCTACGAACCGCATTCCAGGCGATTGCCGCACCAGCAACACTGACGATGGGCGTCCTGTTCTTCTTCGGATGGAACCGTGCCGAAGCCGGTGCTCGGTACTTCGGTCTCGACCAAAGCCTCCTCGACTTCAGCACGCAGGATTACCTGCTTCGCAGCGTCGATGCCATGTTCCTCCCGATCGTCGCCGTGTTGGTAACAGCCCTTGCGTGGATCTCTCTCGATCACGCGCTGTACGCGCGAATAGGGGCGAACCCAACTGACTAGCGGTGGCGGATTGTGCCCATAGTCGTCGCTGTGGCCGGAGGGGCGCTGCTCGCGTGGGGCGCCGCTGTGGACGCCAGCGGGGCCGGCACATTCGCGTTCGTCGGGCCGCTGAGTACCGCCTCCGGAGTTACCCTGCGTGCGCTCCTGTAGATGAGGGGGCGTCGCCCCGGTTGTTGAACTAACTATCGTTAGTGTTACGACAGTCCCGCGAGTTCCGCACGAACTTTTTCGCGGCCCGTCCGTCTCTGGGGTTTCGTAGGCGCAAGGGCGCGGATCCCGGCGGCGCCACAGGTAGGGGCACCAGCCCGCGAGCTCCGGACGAGACTTCCGCAAGCGGGCCGTCAGGAAAGGTGTTGGCACATCGCACACCATAGCTCTAAACTGAAGCTATGCTAGTCATAGAACCCGTGAGGACGACGTAAGCCATGGCCCAGCCCCGCGAGCCCGGTCCTCTCGACGACGACCTCACCGCCATCGGCTCACTCCAGGAGCCGATGAGGCGGTCCCTGTATCGCTACGTCGCCGGCCAGCCGGCTGAGGTCAGCCGGGACGAAGCGGCCGGAGCTGTCGGTGTACAGCGGTCGCTGGCCGCCTTCCACCTCGACAAGCTGGTGGAGGCCGGCCTCTTGGAGGTCACCTACCGGCGCCTCACGGGGCGCACAGGTCCGGGCGCGGGCCGGCCGGCCAAGCTGTACCGACGGTCATCGCGAGAGCACTCGGTGAGCCTGCCCCCCCGCCAGTACGACCTGGCCGCCGAGCTCCTGGCGGAAGCGGTGGAGGAGGCCGGCGACCGCCCGGTACGGGAGTCGCTGGTCGACGTCGCCAGTCGGTTCGGCCGCCGCCTGGGCAAGGAGCTGCGGGCCACACTCAGTGCCCGGACCAGCCGCGAGCGGAGGTTGATCGCCATCGCCCAGGTGCTGGAGCGCTATGGGTATGAGCCCCGACGGGAGGGACGGGCCGTCCGTCTGGGCAACTGCCCCTTCCACGCCCTCTCCGAGCGCCACCGCGACCTCGTCTGCGGCATGAACCTCTCCCTGCTCGAGGGCGTCGTGGACGGCATGGAGGGCGCCGATCTCGAGGCCCGTCGAGACCCCAGACCAGGCGAGTGCTGCGTCACGGTGACAGCCCAAGCAAGGAGGACCTGACATGCGAGAGGCGGTGCGGAGCCGCTCTACAGCGAGGTCAACGGGTCCACGCTTAAGCGCTCGGGGCCCCGCGACCTGCGAGCCGCGGACTCCGACTGCGGGCCTCTGACGAGCCCGGGACCGGGGCGGTTCACCGGAACAGTCTTACGGGACGGCGCTCCTCCTGTGCCCTTCGCCGCGCCGATGCTGGCTCGCCCTCGGCCGCCTCGACCGTGCCGAACTGGCCGCCGGCCGGGCGCGGGCCGTCGCCGAGATGGTCCGGCTGCCCCGGTCGCTCGCCATGGCTCACAAGGCCACGGCTGAGGTGGCGCTGTACGCCGGCCACGCCGACACCGCCGTCGAGCACGCCCGGGCGTCGGTCGAGGCCGCCGAGAAGGTCTCCGCCCGGCTGGATGCCGCCATGTCGCGGGTGCTGCTCGGTCGGGCGCTGGCCGCGACCGGCGAGAGGGGTCTGGCCACCTCCGAGCTCGAACGCGCCGCCGCCGACTTCGAGAGCTACGGAGCGACGCGCTGGCGGGACGAGGCCGAACACGAGCTGCGAAAGCTCGGGCGCCGCATCCACCGCCGGAGCCAGCCCGGAAAGGCGCACGGCGACGGCATCGAGTCGCTCAGCGGCCGCGAGCTCGAGGTGGTGAGACTCGTCGTCGACCGCCGCACCAACACCGAGATCGCCGGTGAGCTGTTCCTCAGTCTGAAGACGGTCGAGACCCACCTTCGGAACGTCTTCCGCAAGCTCGGGGTCTCCTCGCGGGCCGAGGCGGCCCGGGCCGTCGAGCGGGCGACGGCCCAGTAGACCCTCGGGCGTGCAGTCCGACCCCCGATGCTCAAGAGCGGGAGCGGAGCCGCAAATCAGGGTCCTGCCCCGATGACCCGATTCTGGCGAGCCGTCAGTATCTCCGCATAACCCCCGGGCGCACGCTGGGGCGAAACGGAGAAGGAGAACGGAATGTCAACTCGGATGGCAACCATCACCAGGCCGGCGGATCCGGATTCGACACGGCGCCGCGGCCCCGGCTGGCGGACGGCGCTCGTCGTGGGCGTGCCCGCGGCGTGGATCATTGTCGCCCTCATCCACCCGATGGGGGGCGCCGACGTCTATGAGACCCTGCGCGACAAGGCCGACCTCTGGCTCGGCGTCCACTTCGCCCAACTCGTCCTCTCGCTCGGCCTTGCCGCCGCGCTGTGGATCACCGTGCGTGGTCACAGGACGATCGCAGCCACGGTGACCCGGGTTGCGGTACCCGTGTACCTCGTGTTCTTCGCCGCGTTCGACTCCATCACCTGGATGGCGAGCGCACTGGCCATCCGCCACGCCAACTCCCTGGACGGTCCGGCCCAGGACGGCGCCGTCAGCACGGTCGACTACCTGGTCACGAACCACTTCACCGCCGACTTCTCGCCCGTCTGGGCGATTGCATCGCTGGCCCTCGTCGCCGCCATCGCGGGCACTGCTATGACGTTGAAGTCGGCCGGAGCCTCACGCGTTGTTTGGGGGTTCACCCTGGGTGGCGTCCTGATGTCGATGCACGCCGGCCCCCTTGCCGCAACGGGCCTCGCCGCCCTCGCCGTGGGTCTCTACCTCGCCGAGCGCGACGACAGGTGGGAACTGTCATGAGGACTCGCAGCACCACAACCAGGAACGTCTTCCTCGTCATCGGATCGCTGTCCGTGCTCCTCGGCCTCGGCCTGGGCGTCGGCGGCGGAACGCTCCTGTGGGCCCACAACACCCAGCGCGACTCCGCCGGCTTCTACTCCACGTCCGCCGAGCGCCTCGACAGCCCGTCCTTCGCCCTCACGTCCCAGGACATCGACCTCGGCATCGACGCCGATGGCTACGGCTGGATCGAGCGTGACGGCCCCACCGCCGTCCGCCTGCGGGTCACCGCGGCCAACGAGCGGCCGGTGTTCGTTGGCATCGCACGGTCCGATGACGTCGAGAGCTACCTCGCCAGTTCGGCTCACGGCGTCATCACCGACTTCGCGGTCGACCCCTTCCGGCCCGAGATCCGCCCGGCCCCGGGGGCTGCGCCGCCGGTCCTCCCGGGCACTCAGAGCTTCTGGACCGAGTCGGCGGCGGGGACGGGCACCCAGACGGTGATCTGGCCGGTCAAGCCGGGGAACTGGACGGTCGTGGTCATGAACGCCGACGGATCACCGGGGATCACCGTCGACGTCGCCGTCGGGGCCAAGTCCAACATGCTGCTCCCGATCGGCATCGGGATGTCGGCCCTCGCCCTCCTCGCCGTCGGCGGCGGGATCGCCTTCATCGTCGCCCGATCGGCCGGTGGACGGGCAAGACCCGGCCCATACGACAGTCGGACCTCCCCGGGCGGCCGTGAGCCCGCCGACCGGGTGCCTGTCCCATCGTCGTGACCCTGCAGCCGTCTGGGGCCGCTCGTGTCGCCGGCTGCACCTTTACCAGTAGCCCCAACGGGGTTCGAACCCCGTGTCTCCACCTTGGAGAGCGGGCAGGTCGTCCGCTGTGGCCGCTCGATCCGCCCCAGTCCTGGTCAGAAGGTTGTCGGCTTCTTCCGCCGGAATCCGGTGGGTTTCAGCAGCAAGCCAGTAGCAAGGCCGTACCCAAAGCGATGGGACTCCCCTGCGTGTGCGCCGTCGACATTCGGGCCCGCACCGGGGGACGTTTCCAGAGTAGGGCGTGGAGGTACGAGCCGACGAGAACACTCGCTGGCGCCGGCTGCTCCAACGCGTTTTGGTGCGGTAGAACATGGCTACTGACGGCGGCTGCGATGGAAGGCGGGATCTCGTTGGGGAAAGACGCACGCCGACTGATCGCCATAATTGGCAGCGCGAATCCCGATCGCAATGAACCCGGGCATCGACGGGACCGCGACCATGAGGAGATCCGGCGCCAGGTTCTCGCTCTCGGACACCGCGGTGGCGTCGGGCTCTCATTTCCGACCTCGCGGCCCATCAGGTCCTCATACTGGGAAACTTCAAGCCCGAGCGGAAGACGGTGCTCGACGCCCTCCGCCAGAAGCTGCGGGAGCTCGACGCCGATTACGTGCCGTGCGTGTTCGACTTCGATGTGCCCAAGGGGCGACGGCTGGGCGAGTCGGTCCTGTCTTTGGCCGGGCTCTCCCGCTTCGTGATCGCGGACCTGACGGATCCGTCAGCGTGCCGAGCTGGAGAGATCATTAAGGAGTACCGGTCAGTGCTCGTGCGGCCGGTCCTGCTCGACGGGAGGAAGCCGTACGCCCTATTCGAAGATCACGTTGGCATGAACGTGCTGGACATCGCGTACTACACGGACGTCGACGATCATGGACAAGCTTGAGACGGAGATCATCCCGACCGTCGAGGCCAGGCTGAGCGGCCTGCGCGACCGCCCTTTCGGTAACTGAGGACGACGTCAAGGTACGAGCCGTTGGAAGGAACAGCCTGCGAGATGCCCACACGCGGCCCCGATTCGGGTCGGCGCGGAGCGCCGAACTTAGCTGCCGCCCAACGCGCTGGTCTCCCAGCCCGTCGACCAGCCATCGCTCGCGCTCCACTCGTCACTTCCGCCGCGACCTGATGGTCCAGCACCCTACGTGGCCCCAGGCTTGTCTCCCTCGGGACACGTCGTGTGCAGTCC